>JAVWJE010000060.1:0-12864 GCA_036639135.1 Carnobacterium sp.
AGCCTGTAGTGGACTTTCACCACCAAGTTATCACCCATGCCGGGCGCACCAAAAAGAAGCATCAGAAAAATTCTGATGCTTCTAATAAACTTGATTCTATTACTCGCCTTCTAATGGACTATTTCCAAGAAAAGCTTGGAACATCCAGATATGCTTATCTATTTCCGTTTTATAACCAATCAACATATCTTGTGTCACATCATCGCCTGCTTCACCAGTTAATGTGATGCCTTTTGCTAATTCATCTCTCAGGATACGAAAATCAGCTACCGTTGAACGGACCATATCCGTATCTGCTATTTTTTCTGTATAAGGTTTCTCTTTGATAAAAGAATGATCTAAAAATTCTTGTAATGTTGAATAAGGTTTCCCACCAATTGCAAGTAAACGTTCAGCTAAAGCATCAAAGGCTTCTGTCGTTTCTTTGTATAAGTCTTCAAATTTTTCATGTAGTGTAAAAAAGTGAGTGCCTTGTACGTAAAAATGATGCTGATATAATTTACTAGTAAAAACTCTATGAGTAGCCACCAAATTATTTATAGCTGTTTGTACTTCGGTATTCGTTTGTGTCATGTTTCTTTTCCTCCTACAATCATATTAAAGTGCGTATCACTTTATAATAAGTATAATTAAAACTCGTGACAATGTCTACTGATAGTACTTTATCTATTATTAAACAGCTTATTTTTCTCATGACAAGTGTTAAAAGTTGGGAACCCTTTCTATATTTGATATCATAATAATAGGAACAACATTAAAAGACAAGGAGGAATTAGGATGTCAAAAGTTTTTAGAAATGCTTACCAGTCAGTTGAAGAAGCCGCAGCAGAAATAGAACATTTGATAGTAGAAGGTTATGCACCTGACGACATTACTGTTGTCACTTATAAAGAAAATAAAGGAGTTATTGAAAGCTTAACTATCGCCGATGTCGATCCAATAATTTCAGAAGATAATCAATCTATTTGGGATCGAACTAGGGATATTTTTACTGATGGTGACATCGACAATCCACTCGGAAAGTACAATTTAGGACCAGCGATCACTGAACGCTACAACTTGGCTATAAAAAATGGCGGTTACGTTATTTTAGTTGAAGAATCGGTAAATACAAATGAAACACATGATTCAAGCGGGGATTCTACAGACGATAATATCGACTCTATTCCAATTATCGGTGAATATTCTGCCGCTCATTCTGATATCCCTCCAGCAACTAATAATAATAAAGGATTAACTGTCGATGGGATACCGATAAAAGAAACAGATGGTACCTTTGGCGGAAAACATCCTATTGATAACCCAAGTATGCCACTTTCCCCTGGAACAGAACAACAAAGAGATATTCCAGAGTAACTATTTTTCGCCTATCTAAACAAAAGAAACCAAACACCTCCATGTTTGGTTTCTTTTTTAGTCTATTAACTTCATTTTTATAAAGCTATTTCTGTTCCGACTCCAAGTTCTTTAGCTTTTGCAAGGATTTTTCCAGCTGTAACAACATCCAATACTGCTGTACCAACTGTTTTGAAGACTGTAATTTCTTCATCATTTTCACGACCAGAAATTTTACCCGACATCACTTCTCCAAGATCTCCTTGATAATGGCTTCTTTCAACTAAGCCTTCTTTCAAAGGTGTAATGATATCGCCAGCTTCTGCCAATACCCCTTCCATTGTATCAAAGATAATTTTGTCTGCTCGTACAATAATTTCACTAGGAATTTCATGCATTTCAGGAGTATACGCTCCTACCCCATTGATATGAGCTCCATTTTTTACAAATTCTCCAGAAAATGTTGCACGTCTAGAAGTCGTAACAGAAGTGATAATATCAGCGTCTCTTACAGCTTCCTCGGCATTATCAACAGCAATTAATTTTGTGGCAAAATGTGAAAATTGTTCGGACATTTCTTTAACAAACTGCTCACAACGTTCTTTGTCTATGTCCACTATTCTAACTTCATCTAATGTACGAACCGTTAACATGGCTTCTAATTGAGAAATAGCTTGTCCACCTGTTCCAATTAAAGCAGCAATTTTAGCGTCTTTGCGAGCTAGAATATCTGTTGCTGCTCCTTGAACAGCTCCTGTACGTAATTGCGTTAAGTAAGTGCCATCCATCATCGCTTCCACTATTCCAGTTTCAGCATTCAACATCACCATAGTTGCTGGAACACTTGGTAAATTCTTTTCAATATTACCAGGATAAATAGAAACAATTTTAACTCCTAAAGCTTGGTTCTTTCCAGCAACATACGCTGGCATATATAAACTTTGGCCACCTTGTTCAGGAATATCAATATTCGTACGCAATGGAACCGTACTTTTCCCTTCAGAAAAAAGGCATAAGGCCTCTTTGTCTGCTTGAATAGCATCTTCCATTGAAAAAACGTTTTGCATGTCTTCTTTAGTTAATACAATCATTTTTTTCGCTCCTTCATTTCTCTTACTTATTTTTTATCATTCAACAATAGACTATTCGAGTTTTACGTTAAAGATTGTTTAACTTCCCTTTTTTAGTTGTTCTCGTTTGCTAAACTCATTTTAGATTTGCGTAATTCTAAAACCATGCTAATAGCTGTATAAAGCAAGACTACGATAACTAACCATTGTAGCATACCAGTATTTAATGATTTCACAAAGTAAACGGCTGTTAACACGCCTAATACACCAAATGTAGAAGTGAATAATGTAATTTTACGGCTATATTGACCAAATTTAACAAATTGCATACTTCCAATAGGAACAGAGAAAGTACAGGCTCCCATCATAATTGGGAAAGCAGCTGCTGGATTCATCCCTAAAGCATAAACCGTAGCCATTGTTAAGGCATATGAGCCAATCCCAATATTGTTTAATGCACCATAAGCGAATAATAAAACGCCGGCTGTTACTAGTTTAAAACCATATAATTCTGTTGCTGTACCATTTGAAGGGATTAAATTGAATTTTCCAGCTAAAATTAATACTGCCGCAACAGTTAAACCGATTGAAACAAATTGTTTAATTGTTTTTTCTGGTAATCTTACAACAAAACGTGGCCCTACATATGCTCCAATGACTTGACTGATTATACACACAGCTAAGGTTTTAACACCCACATCAATTGATGTGATATAAGAAAGAGCCATTGCTGCTACCGGGATCACACATTGTGCATTTAATGTTCCTGGTAGTTTTTTTAGAGGAACCCATTTTAATTTGCGGTATAAAACAGTTCCAATAGCGAAATCAGATATGCCAAAAGTGGATAGTAAAAATGTGAAAAACGATGTAAATGGAAGAGCTAACGTACTAGCTGGTTCAGTCATAATCTCACTTTTGTGTTTTGTTAAGTCCTTCACAAAAGATAGTACAAAAAATAAGTTCACAATCACAATTAAAGATAATAATATCGTAGTCATTATAGTTTCCTCCAACAATTTTTTTAGTTTTTATAAATATTTCTAACATCCATTAAATCTTTTCCAAATACTTGTTTAGCAGGATCTTCTAATTGCTTAATCATGCGTAAATTATAAGCATCATGAATAATGTATTCTTTTGCTAATTTAACCATTGAATGGTTTCGCGTCCAAATGACATCTGGCTGTTCTTCAGGCAATGTGCCATAAACCATTTCTTTTGAATCTGCTACAATACTAATCCAACGGCTTCCATAATCTTTTAATTTATCTTCTTCAAAGCCGTGTTTGTAAAACCGAGTAAATGGCAATTCATAACGTTGTTCTCGACTGAATAAAATCACAATGAAATTTTCTAACCGCTTTTCTGCTTTGGTTAATAATCTTATCATCTCTTCAGTTAAATCCTCTTGCCAAACTTGCAAATACAAGTCTTTTTGAGAGCTTTCAATTAATTTATTTGCTTTTTCGAATACTTGATTGTATTCCGAAATGTTCCATAACGTTTCCGTTATCTCTGATTCTTGAATGTTTCCTAAACTCGTTTCAATTTCATCAAAATCATCTTGCGTTTTTTTCTTCAATTGTTCCATCACTTTTTCAACTGGTTGAGCCATATACAAAACAGGATCTGTGTTGCTACAAATAACCATTCCTTTTTTCAATAATACATTTAACGTATTGTATACTTTCGAGCGAGGAACACTTGAGTTTTTACTTACTTCATAACCCGTTTGGCTACATTTTTTTAATAAAGCAATGTAAACAAGCGTTTCATATTCTGAAAATTGGTAGTCTTTCATAATGGCTATTACTCGATTCATTTTCCTCCCCCTCTAAGGTGAAATTAATCACATGTTTGTTTAGTAGCTACCTTCAGTAACTACTATAATCCCAAAAAGAATTTATGTCAATCCTTTTGTGAATGTTTTATCTTTCTTTTATATTTTTTTTTAAAAGGTAAATCAGTTTAGTCAACGTCTGTTTTATTTTATTTAATTTATTCGTGTTCTTTGCTCTATATAACACATGATTAATTAATCTCATTCGGTTTACGTGTATTCGTTTACATGTTACACTAACGGCTAGTACATTCTATTTATTAAGGAAACTAAAAATAAAAGGAGCATGAGAAAATGAAAAATATAGCTTTAGGAACAAGCAATTTAATGGTTTCAACTATTGGATTAGGTTGCATGACAATGGCTGGGTTAACTCCAAAAGAAGCAACGGCGGTTGTTGACAATGCATTAGAATTAGGAGTAAACTTTTTTGACCATGCTGATATTTACGGTGGTGGCAAATCAGAAGAAATTTTTTCCAAAGCGATTGACTTAAAATCTTCCGTTCGAGAAAAAGTTATTATTCAAAGTAAAACTGCCATACGAAAAGGTTTCTACGATTTTTCAAAAGAACATATTCTTACCTCCGTTGATGAAAGTCTAAGTCGTTTAAACACCGATTACTTAGATGTTCTCTTGCTACATCGTCCTGATGCGCTAATGGAACCTGATGAAGTAGCTGAAGCTTTTGACATCTTAGAAAAAAATGGAAAAGTTCGCCATTTTGGTGTAAGCAACCACAACCCAATGCAAATTGAATTATTGAAGCAAAGCGTTAAGCAAGAATTGATTGTCAACCAATTGCAACTAAGTCTTATGCATACAGGAATGATTGATGTAGGGATAAACGTAAATACTCAAGATAACAACAGCATTAACCGAGACGGCAGCGTTCTTGATTATAGTCGTCTTAATAAAATGACTATTCAAGCCTGGTCTCCTATTAAATCTGGTGGAGATGGAGAAGTTTTTATTGATAATCCGAACTTCCCAGATATAAACAATAAGTTAAAAGAAATCGGTAAAAGATATGGACTTGATTCTTCTGGTGCTGCAATTGCTTGGATTTTACGCCACCCAGCTCGTATTCAAGCAATTGTTGGAACGATGACACCTGATCGTTTTAAACAATATGCACTGGCATCTGACATTGAGATAACACGCGAAGAATGGTACGAACTTTATCGCTCTGCTGGAAATCCAGTCCCTTAAAAAAGGACTAAATATGAGAAAGTCTTCAATAAATTGACGGCATTTCTAGTGCAGTTTGATTTATAGCACGATTTTGGACAAGTTAATAACTTTTTTTATGTCACTTGTCCAAAATTAAAAAAAATCGCCAAGTGGATGAATAAAACTCATCCACTTGGCGATTTTTAACTCAAAATAGACCAGTTAAGTATTTTATAGCCGCGACTTATCCATCATCAGCTTTTTAGGCCATCGAATACGTTACAGATTATATTTTTGTGCAAAAAAAAGGTGTTAGTGCGTTTTTAATCACCAATACCTTAAGTCTTTAGCAAGGTTATCTATTCATTGAAAGAGAAACTATAAAACGTATTCTATCAAAAGTAATGAGACACTTGTCTCATTACTTTTTTTGCTTATAGACTACTTAGTTTAAACCATAAGTATGCTTGTTAATGTAGTGTCTTTTATTCTCAGACATACCCGCTAAACAAATAGGTGCTGAATCTTTTTCTATATCCAGTTCAATCATCGATCCATCAACTGGCAACTCTTGTCTAAAGAGAGATTCGTATTCTTCCACGCTAATTTTTCTTCTTGATAATAAGTTATCTGCATTTTGAAGGTTGTTTAACTGATCTTGATAGTTAGGTTGTAAAACACCGGTGAAAAATTCTCCAACTGCACCTGAACCATAACTAAACAAACCAATTCTTGAACCTTCTTTCAGATCTTTTGTTTTTTCTAAAAGTGAAAGTAAACTTAAATACAAAGAGCCTGTATAAATATTACCAACTACTTTATTGTATTGGATACTGTTTTGATAATTTTTTAAGATACGTTCTTGATCTTCTTTTGTTCCTTCTGCTTCTAAAACTGGTTTCAAAGCCTTTAGTCCCATTTTAGTATAAGGAACATGGAAACAAAGAGCTTCAAAGTCTTTAAATTCTAAACCACTTTTAAATTTGTATTGCTTCCAGATCGTTTCAAAAAATAAAATATATTGTTCATTTGAGAACTTTCCATCAACAAATGCAGTTTCTGAATAAGCTGGACGCCAAAAGTCCATAATATCAGACGTATAGTATGCACTTTTATTTTCTAGCACCATTATTTTTGGATTTGCACTGATAACTATCGCCACTGCTCCAGCTCCTTGAGTTGCTTCTCCTGAAGAATTTAAGCCGTATCTTGCAATATCTGAAGCTAATACCAAAACTTTACTTTCCGGATTCAAAGCGACATGACCTTTAGCCATTTGGATTCCTGCTGTTGCTCCATAACAAGCTTGTTTAATTTCAAAACAACGAGCAACTGGATTTAATCCAAGCAATTCGTGAACGTAAACAGCAGCCGATTTGGATTGATCTATCCCAGATTCTGTTCCGAAAATAACAAGATCTATTGCCTTCTTATCTGCTTCATCTAATAAATCTAATGCAGCGTTAGCCGCTAACGTTACTGGATCTTGAGTCCTAGGCGCAATGGCCATTTTCTCTTGACCAATTCCAATAGTAAACTTATCTGGTTCTATTTCTCTGGCAGTTGCTAATTCACGCATATCCACATATAAATCTGGGGCATAAAACCCGATTTTATCGATTCCTATTTTCAAATTAATCTCCTCCAACAATGATTTAGCCTGAATAATAACATTCAGCGAGTGGGTACTATACCAATAGACTCATTACGCTTATTAAACTTAGTAACTCAATTAAAGAATAGTATACAATAGTTTAAAAAACAAGAAGGTTGCTTAAAATTAAAGATAAGCTTAAGAATCTAATCGTTCTTTTTAAGTACTGCTAGTATTTATAAAAACTTAAAGTGTCTTATTCAAGAGAATACCGTACAATAAAGGGAGTTCAGGGTCATTTAATGACTAATAATCTATTTAACATAAGGGAGATGTATCTATTGGAAGAAGTCGTTATTGTTAGTGCTGTAAGAACTCCAATTGGAAAGTTCGGAGGCAGTTTAAAAAATGTATCCGCTGTCGAATTAGGAACAATTGTTACAAAAGAAGCTATCAAACGCGCAGCCATCCATCCTGATAAAGTTGACCAAGTCATTTTTGGGAATGTTTTGCAAGCCGGTTCTGGTCAAAACCCAGCTCGTCAAATCGCCATTCATTCAGATATCCCATACATCACTCCAGGCATGACTATTAACGAAGTTTGTGGTTCAGGATTAAAGTCCATTATACTCGGTAGTCAGGCTATCCAATTAGGAGAGGCTGACGTTATTGTTGTTGGTGGTACTGAAAATATGTCTCAAGCTCCTTATCTTTTAAATTCACACCGTTGGGGTAAAAAGGCCGGTGATGATCGAATGATAGATAGCGTCATGCACGATGGCCTTTCAGATGCTTTTAGTCAACTGCCTATGGGACTAACAGCTGAAAAAGTCGCAGAACAATTCAACGTTTCAAGAACCGAGCAAGACCAATTTGCTTTCGAATCTCAAATGAGAGCTGCTGTTGCTAAAAAAGATGGAAAATTTACAAAAGAAATTGTATCTGTTCCTATTAAAGGACCTAAAGGAAAAGAGCAACTCTTTAGTGAAGATGAATTTATTCGTGAAGCAACTACTTTAGACAGCTTAGCTAAACTAAAACCTGCTTTTAAGGAAAATGGCTCGGTAACAGCTGGAAATTCATCTGGTATCAATGATGGAGCCTCTGCTCTTGTTTTAATGAAAAAATCGCTAGCAGAACAGCTAACTATTCCTTATCTAGCCACTATTAAAGGTTATTCAGAAGTCGGCGTTGATCCTTCTATTATGGGGTATGCCCCTTACCAAGCAATCAAAAAAGTTTTAACAAAAACAAATCTCTCTCTTAAAGAAATAGCTTCATTTGAATTAAATGAAGCTTTTGCTGCGCAAAGCATTGCTGTTTGTAAAAACCTAGATTTAGATATGGAAAAAGTTAATGCCAATGGCGGGGCTATCGCACTAGGTCATCCCATAGGTTCATCAGGTTCTAGAATCGTAGTAAGCCTAATCCACGAGCTTTTAAACAATAAAACCCGTTTTGGACTGGCTTCTTTATGTGTTGGCGGCGGCATTGGTATCGCAATGATTATAGAGCGCAATTTAGTAAACCAACCAGAATGAAAACCTTTAATTAGGCACTCTACTAGATTTCTGGTATAATGGCTAGTGTACAAGATTTCAAAGCTTAGTTTTAAATTTTTTCTTTATTTTAAATTCAGACAGATTGTTTTTAAACAACTATACTAAGCTATTACGAAAGGGGAAAGATTTATGAAAGTAAATGCAGAATTAAGATCAGAAATTGGAACAGCTTCAGCTAAGAGGTACAGAAAAGAACATAATATTCCAGCTGTTGTATATAATAAAGGTGGAGACGCTACTTCAATCTTACTTAATGAAAAAGATTTTATTGAAGTATTAAAAAAATTAGGAAAAAATGGAATTTTTGATGTTGTTGTTGAAGGCGAAAAACCTAAACAAGTGATTATCAAACATTACCAAAGCTCTGCTATAAAAATTCAAATTTTAGATGTAGAACTTCAAGCAATTGAAAAAGGACAAAAATTAACCGTTACAGTTCCTATCGTTCTTGAAGGTACTGAAAAAGTTAAACTAGGGATGGTTTCACAAACATTGAATGAACTAGAAATTGAAACAACACCTGATAATATTCCTACAGAATATACTCTTGATGTTAGCAAATTAGAAATTGGCGATTCTTTAACTGTTTCAGATATTAAAGTAGATAAATCTGTTACGGTATTTGATGAGCAAGACGAGACGGTTGTTATCGTAGCACAACCTGCTGCTCTTGAAGAAGAAACAACTGACGAAGCTATTGAGCCAGAAGTAATCGGCGAAAAACCAGAATAAGTTACATTAACCAGAAAAAGTTATCCCCAACAATGAACCAAATTGTTGGGGATAACTTTTTATTTGGATAAGCTTGCATTCTTTTCTTTTTTTGCACCACTCTCTTGTTTCTTGTAGAATAAACTAGACTGTCTTTTAGCAAACCAAAATCATTGCAAAGCGAAAGGAATAGATACCATGACTACCAATCAAGAAATGAAAATTTATATCGATGCAGACGCTTGTCCCGTAAAAGATATTATCATCTCAGAAGGAACCGCTAAGCATATTCCCATTATTTTAGTAACAAGCATTTCACATTTTTCTACTGTTGAACAACCAGAAGGTGTAGAAACAATTTACGTAGACAATAGCGCTGAAGCTGCAGATTATCGCATCATGCGTCTGATTAAAAAAAATGACTTATTAATTACTCAAGATTATGGATTAGCTTCACTAACTCTAGCAAAAGGAGCGATCGTTATACACCATAACGGATATGAGTACACAACAGATAATATTGAACAACTGTTACAAAGTCGCTATTTGAGCGCTATGGTTCGAAAAAGTGGAAAACGAACCAAAGGACCTAAACCATTCACAGAAGAAAACCGTTCAACCTTTCGTCAACTACTTAATAAGATTCTATCTTCTTACTAGAATCTATTTATAGACTCATTCAAATTCTTCACAAACAACAAGCATCGTCTCTTTAAATTCTAAACTGTTTTCTTTGGATTCTTTTGAATAAACATTTTTATGAATTGCTCTCCAATAGGTTAATGAGCGGTTTCCGTCCCCCTTCTTTGAATGCATGATCAGCCCCCTATCGCCAAGCTACATATTTTTGTATTTTGGATATTTTTTAACAAATTCATCCCAATGTTGTCTTTCATTCACGTTTTACAAGCCTCTTTCTTGATTTAAGATACCATGTTACACTTTTTGATTCACACCTTTAAAGTTTCTATATTATTCTATCCTATTAAAAAGGAATGCATAGCTGAGAAAGTCTTCAATAATGGAAGACTTTTTTAGTGCCTTTTGGTCGCTCCCCAGAGAGAGACCCCAAAAAGTTAGAGTTTTTTAATTATCAACACCTTATGCATTTAGCATGATTGTCTATTTATTGAAAAAAAAATAAAATCCTATTCAAAAAAAACCGTTTGTTATACTAGATGAGTTCATCTCGGATAACAAACGGAATGCTTTATTTTTATATTTTAAATTGATTCACCATTTGACTTAAATCTTCTGCTAATGCTGCTAAGTGTTCAGAATTTCCAGACACTTCTTCCATTGAGCTACTGATTTGTTGTGTTGCAGCTGAAGTTTCTTCCACTCCAGCTGCTGACTCTTGGGAAACGGCTGCAATTTCTTCAATTGAACCGCCCATAATCTCCGTGTTAGCGACTATGCTCTCTAGGTTATTAGAAATCTGTTGGATTTCACTAACCATGCTTGTTACGGATCTACTAATTTTAGTGAACGTTTGTCCAGTTGCTTTAATTTGAGCGGTACCTTCTTCAACTTCTGCGTATCCTTCTTGTAAAGAGTCGGTCACCACTTTTGACTCTAATTGAATGGTATTTACAAAGCCTGTGATATCAGCAATAGATACCGCCACTTGTTCTGCTAATTTTCTAACTTCATCCGCAACAACAGCAAATCCTCTTCCGTGTTCGCCAGCTCTTGCTGCTTCAATTGAAGCATTTAAAGCTAACAAGTTCGTTTGAGCTGAGATTCCACTAATCGCTTTACTGATGTTTTCAATATTTTGAATATCTGCATCCACAGCATTAATACTCTCCGTTAATTGAAGCATCATTTGAATATTTGCTTGCCAGTTTTCATAAACATCAAACATTTTTGCGCTACTGCGTCCATTGGCGATAGTCGTATCATCGGCACTTTGTCCAATAACTTGCACGCTTGCTTCAACTTTACCAAGAATAGTTGAAAGTTCTTCCATTTTGTTTGCTGCTTCTTCTGTATCTTGTGTTTGCACACTTGTTGCTTCAGCAATCCCACTAATGGTTTCAGAAACTTCTTCTGTCGCAGATGTTGTTTGTTTTGAAATTTCTGTTAACGCTAATGTCATACCTAAAATCGTTTGGCTATTTTTTTGAATATCTCCAACGATTGCATTGTAGTTTTTCACCATTCGGTTAAATGAGAAAGCAATTCGGTTTAATTCATCCCCATTAGCTGTAATTTCTTTTGTTTTAGTTGACTTAGATTTTTGCAGCCATTTTACTCTAGGTTTAATTGAAATATCTGAATGTTCCATTTGTACTGTTAAATCGCCTTGTTCCACTCGGGTGAATGCTGTTATGATAGCTTTAGCGATTCTTTTAATAATGAGTGTAAATAAAATTGCTGATAAAAGTGCCACAATTAAAGCAACTATTGATACAATCAAACCATTTTTAATGCTTGCTTGATTTTCTTCAGCCATTTCATCTGAATGAACAGCTCCATAAACGATTACACCTAAGCGGCTAACTTTTTTATAATAGGTTTGAATATCTTTGTTAAAACTGTCATCTGTGATAAAACCGTATTGGTCATCAACTTCTTTAAAGAGCGGTTTAGTTGAAATATCTGTTCCAATCTTATCTGCATCTTTCGAAATTAGATACGTTCCTTTATCTGAAAGAACAAATACTTCCCCACTCGAGCCTACTATCGAAGAGGTAACCATTTTTTCAAGCTTCTTAAAACTTAAATCCAATCCTACTACCCCAACAACTTCTCCTTCTTTAACAATTGCTTTAGAAACGGTTAGTCCTAACTCACCTGTTACGAAGTCTGTATAAGGTTCTGTCCAATAAATAGCTCCTTGGCGTTCAACAGCTCTTTGAAACCAGACTCTTGAAGAACTATCGAAATCGGGAATAGGCTCTTCTCTAATTAATCCGCCATCTATGGGTGCATAATACGCATCAGATACATAGAGTCCGCTTGATTTAGCAAAAATTAAATCTTCTAAAATAGCTTCTTCCCTCTCTGAACCATCTTCCATGTCTCTAAAACTAGACTTTTGAGTTAACACTTCTAATGTATCTTCTAATTCTTGTCCTGCCCAATCTAATTGATTGGCTACTTGAGTAGTAATGCTTTTTTCACTTGCTTCAATTCGATTAGTAATAGATGTCTTCGTGCTCATATTGGCTGCTAGTAAAACGATTAATACTGGTACAATAAACAACAAGAATAATGTTGCTCCAACTTTCATTCCGATACTTTTTTGCTTGACCTTCATTTGTTTGATCTTCGATTTTCTATTTTTACGAACCACTAAAAAAGCCTCCTCTTATGTAATTAAAATTGACTAGTTCTTATGTATAGCATATTTTTTAATTGATTTTTTAAGATTATTCCCTTATTTAATGTCAAATTACTAGCCATTCTTCATATCGGCTCCTTTCAGTTTTTTTTAAGCGCTTTTTCAGTCTTTTTTTTAACAACGAATGAAATAAAAGAAATTAGATGACACAAATAAAGAGTAGGCTTTCATTTGTCACTTAATAAACATCTTTCTATCTAAAAATGCAACAAAAAACCCAAGAGAGC
>JAVWJE010000061.1:0-12728 GCA_036639135.1 Carnobacterium sp.
CAGCTATTAAAAATTTTATTATATTTCATTGTCCTCTTGACGGGTAGCGCATCATTTTTACAGTCATAGTTTTTTTTCTTTTATTTATCTGAGTAAATCTCTTCAGCTGTTTTGTTTGGGTCAATCACAACAAACAAATGGCCATCTTCAGAAATAAGTCCAGTTTGATAATCATTGTCATTTCCATCAACGTCTCCTGCTTGATAAGGGAAATAAACGCGGTCTTTCTCATTTATTTCATGGTTCGTGTTATCACCAGGTACAGCATAAAGAATATCCATTTTTTCAATATCTGGTTGTTTTGTAATTCTTTCAAACATTCCCAGTTCTAAACCTCCTAGGTTAATGTCTGCAGAGTTTACTTGATCTGCATCTGGAAGAATTTCAATTTTTAATGATTCGCAAGGATAGATTTCTTCTAATTCACCGTCTCCGATGCGTCCAAAACTTTTACTAATTTGTTTAATCCATAAATCCCCAATAAATTCTTTTTTAATTGTCCATGTCTCGCCATTGCGCAAATAAAACTTTAAAGCAGTTACTTCTTTTTTCATAGTTATCTCTCCTTCGTTTGTAGTTACACTTATTGAACACTTTCATTTTATCATAAACGAAATGAAAAGAAAACGTTTCTAATGTTTATTTGTGATTAATTACACAATTTGTTTTTTAATTTAATGTTAACATTGTAAATAGTCTCTTTAAGTTAACTTGATTGTAAAAATAGTTTTTTTTATCTCCTCTAAGTGAATATAATAACGCGCTTACTTAAAAAAATGTTAAATAAAAAGCACTTTTCTACTTTTGATTGAATAATCAGTCCTAGAAAAGTGCTCTTAATAAATTTATTTCAATTCAAATTTAAACAAATCAGATTTAAAATATCTATTTGATTAAATACTTTATTTTAAGTTGTTTTATAACCGCTATTTTTCACTTTATCATTTGTTACTAGCCAATTTAAAATCGCCTCTTTTTCATTGGTAACTTCGCCTACCACAATCGCAACTTCTATTTCATTTAATGCTTCACCCAACCATTTACCAGGTTTTGCATTAAAGTAAGCTAGTAAATCAAAACCTGTAATTGCCATTTCTTTTTTATCTTTTATTGGCAAACAATTATTCAACTCTTCAAGTCTCTTTATATCAGCCGTTTTGTCTACAAATGTTAGCAGTTCTTCTACTTCTAGGGTATTTTCATAACCCGATTGATACAGTAAAAGATCATCTAACGGTTGCTTTATCCTTATTCTTAACGTTCTTAAGGTTATTTTCACTTGTTGCATCATTTTTTTCGAACATTTCCACGCTCTTAAAAACGGTTCAACTTCTTCTTCTTTTATTTCCAGTGCAAACAAAAGTAAAGTCCAAGCGGATAAAGGCGACATCAACTTGTGATCTTGCTTATTTTTTAACGTTGAAAGATAGACTAGTTGCTTATGATGGCCTGCTAATCTAGGGCAATACTCATATAATTCTGTTTCAATAAATAAATGTAACCCTTTTTGACGACCATAGCCAAGTAACAGTTTTATAAATTCTACTTGAATTCTTTCAACAGCTATTTTTTCAAGCAAAGCGTGATGCAGATAAATCGCTTTTTTTGTTTCCAGATCAATATCAAAATTTAATTGGCTAACAAAACGTATCCCTCTCATCATGCGAAGCGCATCTTCGAAGAAACGTTCTACGGGAGAACCAACAGCTTTTATTAACCCTTTTTCCAAATCTTTCATGCCATCAAAGTAATCGATGATTTCTCCGTTTTGAGTCATTGCTAGCGCATTAACAGTAAAATCACGTCGTTTTAAATCTTCTTCAAGTGAGCGAACAAAAACAACTTCATCCGGTCTTCTAAAATCTTGATAAGTAGATTCTGTTCGAAAAGTCGTTACTTCATAGGTCTCATCATTTTTCAAGACCATCACTGTTCCGTGTTCAATACCTAAATCAATCGTTTTTGGGAAAATAGCTTTGACTTCTGCCGGGAATGCGCTAGTAGCAATATCAACATCATTGATTTCCTTCTTTAGTAAAGCATCACGCACACAACCGCCCACGAAATAAGCTTCATACCCAGCCTGTTGTATTTTTTCAATAATAGGCAATGCTTTAGTAAAAAGGGGGGTTTCATTAATCATAAAATATTTTCCAACCCATAAACTACCTTTTCCAATTCCATTACTTTATGACAACCTAAAGCCACTCCTGTCATAAACGAAGAGCGGTCGTATGAATCGTGTCGGATTGTAAGGCCTTCGCCGACACTACCAAATTGAACTTGCTGGTGTGCTACTAATCCAGGAAGACGGACACTATGAATTTTCATACCTTTATAATCAGCTCCACGAGCACCCGGTATACTCTCTTTTTCATCAGGGTGTCCTTGACTGTGTTCGCCCCTTTCTTCAAAAATCATTTCTGCTGTTTTAATCGCTGTCCCACTTGGTGCATCTAACTTATTATCATGGTGTAGTTCAATTATTTCTACATCTGGAAAGTATTTTGCAGCTTGTGCCGAAAATTGCATCATTAATACCGCCCCAACAGCGAAATTAGGTGCGATTAATCCCCCAACCTTATTAGAACTAGATAATTCTGTTAATTCCTTAACGTCATTTTCTGAGAAACCTGTGGTACCTATTACTGGACGAATACCATTTTCTAAGGCAAATCGAGTATTCTCATAGGCTACATCAGGAATTGTAAAGTCAATCCAAACATCTGCTTCAACATTTTCAACCATTTTTTCTTTATCATTAAAAATAGGCACATCAGCAAATGAAAATTCTGGTATTTCATTTAGATTCTTTTGTTCCACTACTGGATCTAAGACGCCTACTAAAACGAAATTATCATTATCTAAAACCATTTTCGTTGCCGTTGAACCCATTTTCCCTTTAAAACCTGCCACTACTATTTTAATCATATTTTCCATCCTTTCATCACGTTGTTGCCATTTACCATTCTTTCATTATTAGTTAAAAAAATTCTTTATTAAACAAAACCTGTCTCTTTTTAATAGTACCAAAAAGCTAATAAGATGCAAGAGTTGAGTTTTAATTTATTACTTTTCAAAAAAAAAAAACCAAGTCACTAATGATTTGGTTTTTTCTCATGATTGGCAACTTTTTTTTTAATTTCTTTTAAGTCCTTTGATAGCTGAATGAAACGTTTTCGGTCATTGGATTCTAAAGCCACATCAATTTGGTCCATCATTAATTGAATTTTATTATTGAGTGAAAGTGTAGCTAAAGCGTGCTCTACTTCCTTTTCTAATTCACTATCAATATAATCATTCCACTTATGAAAAGGATTATCTTCTAAAACTCCAAGATATTGGTGTGACTTCCACGATTCATCAAATATTAACTCCAAGTATATGTTTTCATGCCAGTTCAATCGAACTTCATGGAAAGCTTGTTCAGGATCTTCGAATAAGACACCTTCTTTATAAAATAAAAATGGCTTACTATCTGTCCCGATAGTCGACATCATCATTCCTCTAGGTGTGGTTTCAACATTTTCAACAAAGTGAACTTTACCTAAAACAATTTCATGATTTAACAAATAGTTTAATATCCACATCGATTCTCTTCTTTTAAGTTGATAACGATCTAGAAACCATCCAAGAAACTCTTTTTTTGCTTCTAAAGATACTTTGATGTTCATTTTAAAACCTCCTTATCCAAAGCTTACTCTTATTATAACCTAATAAACTAATAGTTTGTATTAATTGCCTCTAAAATCTCTAACATTTCTCCATCAGATGGATCTAACACCAAATACTCAGACAAGACTGTTTTAATAACCACTCTTTCACCAGATTCTCTTAAGAAATAAATGTAACTTTTTAAAAATTCTTTATTTTGGTTTAGAGAAGAATGAGCTTGTTTAAATGACTGCTCTGCTTTTTCGTAGTTTTCTAGCTTATCATATGCTAAGGCAGCATCCCAATAAAACTGAGGGTCCACTTGTTCATGTGACAAGGCTTCTTCGATAATCAAAATAGCATCTTCAAAACGTTCTTGTTCTAGTAGTAAATTAATGTAGGCTAATTCTAACCCTTCATTTTCAGGTGCTAGTGCTTGAGCTTTAAGATAATAGTCCTCTGCTACATCTTCGTTTTCTAACTTAATCGCAATTTCTGCTCCCACAGCAAACAAATCATAATTATATTGGTCCATTTTAAGTCCTTCTCGAATAACTTCAGCTGCTTTTTCAAGCTGGTTTTCTTCTTCTAGTCCTCTTGCTAAATTTGGATAAACAGATGTATAACTCGGATCCAGTTCTTTTAGTTTGAAAAACAATTCATTAGCACGTTTGAATTCTCTTTGTTGATAATAGGTTATCCCTAATTCAAATAAAGCATCCACTGTTTCATTTTCTTCTACACTCTGTTCAAAGTATAATGCAGCTTGTTCTAAGTCGCCTAATGCACTATAAGATGCTCCACAGCGAGAAGCCAAAGTAATGCCTGAAAATTCATTGTAGCCTTGAGTCATTAATTCTTCATAACCGTGAACCGCTTGAGCGTATTTCCCCATTGAAAAATAAAGTTCTGCTAAAGCAAATTTAATAACTGGTTCCTCTGGCAATAATTCTTTTGCGGCTAATAGTTTTTGTTCACTTGCTTCATACAATCCTAGTACTTGATACAGATCAGCATGGACCAATAATGCTTGAGGATAAGATTCACTTATTTCTGATACTTGCAGTAGCCATTCCATTGCTTCGTCTACATTATTCGCTTCAATTTCAATTTCAGCTAACCCAATTTTTAATTCATCATCTTCAGTATTTGTTTCTAACAATTTTTTGTAAATTCGTTTGGTTTCTTCTAAAAACCCTAAATGATATAAGTTATCGGCTAAATCATATAGTTGTTCATCTGAATCATCTCGCAAAGCTTGTTCAAAAAATGAATTTGCCTCCTCAAGTTGATTGCTTTCAAGAGCTTCAATCATTTTATCTCCATTATGCATTTAACCCACCTCTTTCTTATGCACTCACTATTTTTTATATGTTTTGATTTTACCATATTTCTTGTTTCATTTGGGAACAAACGTTTTGTAAAGTAAAAAAACCTTATCTAATGATAAATATTTTTTTCTTATTAATTACATTTTACACTCTAATGCCTTAATTTATAAGACGGATGACTCTCCTACATTCCTTCTAATCAACTCTTTTCATTTAAAAGGGAACATTAAAAAAGCAAGGATATAAAAATCCCTTTTCAGTTAGTTTGCTATCATTTTCTTTGAAATTGTCTAAAACAGCAGTTTCTAGTCTTATTTTTAAAATTTAATTATAAAGTGACTAATTTGTGTTAAAATTATTAATAGATTTAAGTCTATTGTGCATTTAACTTTTTAATAAAGCGATATAAGCAATTTATGTAAATTATTGATAATAATAAAACCTATTAGGTGGTGAAAACTAGTGAACTTCAAAGAATTTGTAGCATATATAGAAGATAACATAAGTGCTAAAGATACCTTTTATCAAAAAGCTTTAGTTGACCAAGAGGCTCGAAATAGTAGAAGAGCACCTGCTAAGAAATGGAATGAAACAAAGATGGACAGAGCAGTTGATAAATTATGGTTAGAATTAATGAAAAATGTCTACGATAAATTTAAATGGGTCGTCAAAGAAAATTCATCCGATCCTTATCAATCTTGGGTTGAATATATTGAAAAAACGGATTCTATAGAAAATTTAGATGAAATGTTAGTTGAATTAGAATTTGAGTAAACAAAAAAGAACAAGAATGTTCATAAAACCAATTCTGCCTGTTTCGTAAATTATAACTCTTTACAAATCAATTAGTTAATTTGCTATTTAAGAGCTTGTGGTATTGCCTTAATGTTTGTGATAAGGAATGAACCTGTTAGACACTTAGATGCTCTTAAACCTCTTTATTTTCTCTGATAAGGATGATTTTAAAAACCATAGCATGCGTTTTCTCATACTATTAATTTAACATCATAAAACCAGTAGAAACTAGTGGATCATAATCCCTGCTAGTTTTTTTGTTATTTCCAGAAAAACATTATTTATAATCAAAATAAAGACCCTTGAAAAATCAAGGGTCTTTAACTATTACTTATTTTACTGCATCTTTAAGAGCTTTACCTGGTTTGAATGCTGGAACTTTGCTTGCAGCGATTTGGATTTCTTCCCCTGTTTGAGGGTTACGTCCTTTACGTGCAGCGCGGTCACGAACTTCGAAGTTACCAAAACCAATGATTTGAACTTTTTCACCTTTGCTCAAAGTAGTTTGGATTGTTTCGAATACAGCTTCAACTGCTGCTGTTGCATCTTTTTTAGTTAAACCTGTTGAAGTTGCTACGTTTTCGATTAATTCTGCTTTATTAGCCATGTATATTTCACCTCCTCAAAAGAAGAATAATTGCTTTTTTTACGAAGCAAATAAAAATCATAATATCATTTTTGAGTGGTCCAAAAATGAGATGTACGAAATGCTTTGATAAAACCTTACAAATTACATTTCATCTAAAAAGATATCATACAAATGCCGTTACTGCAATGATTTTAATTGATTTTGTGATATTTTATCAGGTTTTTCATTTAAAACATGTTAATGTTTGTAACACCATGATAAATATGTTAAAATATCATTTTTCCTTTTCAAATCATTAATTTTATGCCTTACTTTCTTTGACGCGTAAGGATTCGTATTGGAGTTCCTTCAAAAACAAATGTATCTCGTATCCGGTTTTCTAAGAAACGAGAATAAGAGAAATGCATCATCTCAGGCTCGTTTACAAATACTACAAACGTTGGTGGTTTTATTGCTACTTGTGTTGCATAAAAAATTCTTAATCTTTTTCCTTTATCTGTAGGAGTAGGGTTCATAGCTACCGCATCTAAGATCACGTCATTTAGGACAGATGATTGGATACGCAAACGTTGATTTTCACTAACTCGTTTGATCATTTCAGGAAGTTTATTTAATCGTTGTTTCGTTAATGCTGAAACAAAAACAATCGGAGCATAACTTAAATAAGCAAACTCACTACGGATATCTCGTTCAAAATCTTTAACCGTATTGTTATCTTTATCTAACGTATCCCATTTGTTTACAACAATAATAACTCCTTTGCCCGCTTCATGTGCGTAACCAGCAACTTTCTTGTCTTGCTCTCTTATACCTTCTTCAGCATTTAACACAACTAAAACAACATCAGATCGCTCAATTGCTCTAAGAGCTCTCATTACGCTGTACTTTTCAGTTGTTTCGTATACTTTACCACGTTTTCTCATCCCGGCTGTATCAATCATAACAAATTCTGTTCCATCACCATCTGTGAACTCAGTATCAATTGCATCACGAGTTGTACCTGCTATACTTGATACGATTACACGATTTTCACCTAACATAGCGTTAACGATAGACGATTTACCAACATTTGGGCGGCCAATAAGACTGAATTTTATTACTGAATCATCGTACTCTTCTTCTTCTTCCTCGGGAAAATGATCGATTGCTGCATCAAGTAAGTCACCAATACCTAATCCATGACTTCCTGAGATAGGAAAAGGTTCATCTAATCCAAGTGTATAGAAATCAAAAATTTCTGCACGCATTTCTGGATTATCCACTTTATTTACTGCTAGTAACACTGGTTTATTTGTACGATACAAAATCTTCGCTACATTTTCATCTGCATCAGTTACACCATCTCTACTATTCGTAATAAAGATAATAACATCTGCTTCTTCCATGGCGATCTCTGCTTGATATTTTATTTGATCAAGAAAAGGTTCATCTCCTAAGTCAATTCCACCTGTATCAATGAGATTAAATTCTTTCCCTAGCCATTCAGCTTGAGCATAAATACGGTCTCTTGTCACTCCTGAAATATCTTCTACAATGGAGATACGTTCACCTACGATACGGTTAAAAATGGTTGATTTTCCTACATTTGGACGACCAACGATGGCGATAACTGGTTTAGCCATTGCTTTAGCCTCCTTCTAATTAATTTCTTATTCATTTAGTTAGTTTATAGAACAAAGCTTGAATTTGCAAGCTTTTGATTAAATAAACCGCTTAATAAAACAAACTAAGTCTTTTTATTGTTATTTTTTATTTTGGACAAACAAATACATGTGGCTAACTCTTTAGCCACATGTCTCTATTTTGCGTTTAAAATTGACTACTTTTCGTCTTTGTCATCTTCATCAGAAGTAATATCAGAAAGTTGATCGCCAAGAATATCGCCAATGGTAAATCCTGAATCAGTTTCCGGCATTTCGTACTTTTCTTCTGCAAGTTTTGATTGTTGTTGTGGTTTATCTTCAAGTGCTTTGATACTCAATGATAAACGTTGGTCTTCAGTATTTAAATCTAGTACTTTTACTTTAATTTCTTGCCCTTCACTTAAAACTTCGTGAGGAGTAGCAATATGGTTATGAGAAATTTGAGAAATATGAACGAGTCCTTCTACTCCAGGGTATACTTCAACAAATGCACCGAAGCTTGTTAATCTCTTAACTATACCATCTAAAACAGTGTCTACTGCGGCACGTTCTTCAATATCGTCCCAAGGTCCAGGTAATGTATCTTTAATAGATAATGAAATGCGTCCAGCTTCTTCATCAACAGAGAGAATTTTCACGTCAACTTCTTCTCCTACTGATAAGACATCAGCTGGGTTTTTAACATGGTCATAAGAAATTTGAGAAATATGAACTAAACCGTCAACCCCACCTAAGTCAATAAAGGCTCCGAAGTTTGTTAAACGTGCAACTTTACCTTTGACAGTATCGTTTTCTTTCAATTCTTGCATGACTTTCTTTTTAGCTAATTCACTTTCAGCTTGTAAAACAGCTTTATGCGAAAGGATTAAACGATTTTCACTTGGTTCTATTTCCATAATTTTAAAAGGCAATGTTTTTCCTTTATAATCTGAAAAATCATCTACAAATTTAATATCTACCATTGATGCTGGTACAAAGCCTCGAACACCTGCATCAACAACTAATCCGCCTTTAACAACTTCTTTTACTGGGGCTTCGATAATGGTTCCTGCTTCGAAATCTTTTTGAATTTTTTCCCATACTTGTTTAGCATCGATGCGACGTTTAGAAAGTAAGAAGCTACCATTTTCTTTTTCTTTGATTTCCTTGATAACAACTAAATCAACGATATCGCCTACATTTACAATTTCTGTAACGTCTTCAAAAGGTGCAGCAGATAACTCATTGTTTGGAATTACGCCTTCCACACCTCCACCAAGAATACCAACAATTGCTTGTTTATTATCTTGAATTTTTAGAATTTCACCTTGAACAGTATCCCCAATGTGAATTTCTTGCACACTATCTAAAGCTTCCAACATTGATTCTTGTTCTGATTCTTCGTTTTTGTCTTTTTGATCTGTCATGTTATTGTCCTCCTAATTTAGCCAAATAAATCTTTCCAATTCTATTTTACCTAATATCATAAAAATATGCCACAAAAAGGCTTGAGAAAACAACGTTGTTCTTCTCTCATTCTAGATTTTTTTGAAAAAATGAATAAGACTCAGTTTGTTTAGTAGGTTTTTCATCCATTAAAAAAACGAATCAATTCTTATCAAAAAGAATAGGACTTGATTATCAAAATATGTGTGCTGTTAACCCAAAACTGATTTTGAAACAACAAACTCTTTAATTTTCCCAACAACTTGTTGGATATCTAAATTAGTTGTATCCAGCAATATAGCATCTTCTGCTTTGGTTAAAGGAGAAGAGGCTCTGTGTGAATCTTTATAATCGCGATCAGAAATTTCTTTTTTTAGTATTGCTAAAGGCGTATCAATCCCATTTAACCTATTTTCTTTGTAACGTCTTTCAGCTCGTTCTTTTACACTTGCAATCAGAAAAATTTTTACTTCTGCTTTTGGTAGAACCGTTGTTCCAATATCACGGCCATCCATAACAACTCCACCTTTATCAGCAATTTTTTGTTGTCTTTTTACTAATTCTTTTCGTACTTGTCCATGTGCAGCAACAACTGAAACGGAATTTGTCACGTCAGGTTGACGAATAGCTTCTGTCACTTCTTCATTGTTTACGTAAACTTTTTGATTTTTTTCAGTAGGTTCAAAAGAGATAGTGCTACTTTTCAACAACTCAAGCAAGGCTTTCTCATCTTCTAAATCAATCTTTTGTTGTATAGCTTCATAGGTTAACGCGCGATACATCGCTCCAGTATCACAATAAATGTAGCCTAGCTCATTTGCTAGTATCTTTGCTACTGTACTTTTCCCAGCAGAAGCTGGCCCATCAATTGCAACCATCATTTTCTTCGTCATTTCTTTAAATACCTTCTTTCTGTTTTCAAAATAATAGCCGTCCTAGGACGGCTATTATTTATTTAAAGTATGCAATTATTTTACTTTTAATACTGTTCCAACAGCAACATCATTACCAGAAATACCATTTGCTGCTTTCAATTGATCTAGTGACATTCCATGATTCAATGCAATTCGATAAAGATTATCACCTGCAACAACTGTATACGTATTACTTGTTTCTTCTACAACTGGTTTTTCAACTTCGACTTCTGGTTCAGGTGTCTCTGGTGTCTCGGGTACAACTTCGTTTGGAACCGGTTGCTCTGGTTCTTTAACCATCTCATCTTCTACTTTTGATTCTGATTTAGCTGGAATCTCTAACGTGCTTGTTTCTTCTGACTCAGAAGATTTTTCAGATGAAGATTCTTTCTTTTCAGAACTTGGTTCATTGCTGCTACTGTTTTGTGTGATGGTTATCTTGTCGTTATCATCTTTAAACTCTTCTGCATCACCACGCTCATTCATAAACCATAAATAAGTAGCTGTCGGTAAAATAATTAGCAAGGCTAAAAAGATAAAAAGAGACTTCAATATTGGCGATATTCCTCCTTCAGCTTTTTTTCGAGCTAATCTTGAGTATTTATCATTTTCATTATTTTCAAATTTACGTGACCAGATTTCTTTATCTTGATTTTTCCCAGATTTTTTTTTAGTCATAAAGTACTCCTCCTAAAGATATTCGCTTTTATTGTAACATAATTTAAACAAACTTGTCTTACTAATTCTGTAACAAAAACAATTTTGTTATCTTTTCTTGCCAATTTTTTTGCTCATGCAAATGTGTGAATGTTTCTTTTTCTCTAACTAACTCGTAAAACGTTTCATCAAATCCACAACTTGAACAACAATAAACCGGTTTTTCTATTAACGTTTCATTAAAATAATGAAGTAAAAACGTTCTTTTGCATCCTGTTGTTTGGCAATATTGCATCATATACTCTAATTGTCTCTCTTTTTGAAGTTTTCTTCCAAGTACTTGAGATTTAGCTTGTTCAATCGTTGTACCAGATGTAAGGTAATTTTTTATCATTTGTTGTTGGGTCTCACTGGAACTTCCTTCATAAACTTTCCCATGACGGTAGGCATATTCTAACATTGCTGTATTAGGCAAACTTTGTTCTTGCAATCTTTTTTGAAGGAGTTGATCTCCTGATTCGAAAAGCAGCACCGCTATACTTTGTTTTCCATCTCGACCGCATCTTCCAACTTCTTGTAAGTAAGATTCTACGTTAGCCGGCATATGGTAATGAATAACGAAACGAATATTTTCTTTATTAATTCCCATCCCAAAGGCACTTGTTGCACATATAATATCTATGTCGTTTTGGATGAATTGTTGTTGGATCTTAATTTTATCTTCATTAATAATATCAGAATGATAGCTTTCAACAGCATAATTCGTTTCTTCCTTTAGCCATAATGCTATCATATCAGCTTGTTTCCTGCTTGAAAAGTAAACAATACCTGGATTGGATAAGTTCTTTATTTGCTTTAGCAATTGCTCATCTTTGTCTTGGTGACAAGTTATGACTGTCAACGCAATATTAGGACGATCAACTGAATAAAGGATTTGAGTGGTTTCCTCTTGATTTAATAATAAAGAAGATAAAATTTCTTCCCGAACCATTTCCGTAGCTGTAGCGGTTAAAGCCATCGTTAAAGGGTTATTTAATTCATTACGAACAGTTCCTAACCCTAAGTACTCTAAACGAAAATCCATTCCCCATTGAGAAATACAGTGAGCTTCATCAATAACCATCATACAAATTTTTAATTGCTTAAGCTTTGTTAGCACATATTCTTGCTGTAGCATCTCAGGGGATAAAAAAATAAATTTGTATTCATTTAAATGAGAAAGCACCCATTTTCTTTCATCACTACTCATTAAACTATTTAAAGCTGCGACTCTTTTTTCTCCCATTAATTTCATTTGATCAACTTGGTCTTGCATCAAAGACAACAAAGGAGAAACAATGATGACAGTCCCATCTAAACAGTAACCTGTTAGTTGATAACAAACAGACTTTCCTGTACCCGTAGGCAACATGACGAGCGTATCATTCCCAGATAATGCTGCTAGGATTGCTTCTTCTTGTCCCTCACGAAAATGAGTATAGCCAAACTGATTCAGTAAAATACTTTTAATCTTTTCCTGATTCATCACTATCCCGACTCCTTTCTATTTGAGCAAGACGGTACCATAGAAACTGGATTTCTGGCTTTTTTTCAATTATTTCTTGATACGTAATTGCGGGCGTTTCTTTTAAAAGCTGTTTTATTTCAGTTAACTTATTTTACGGTAATACAGTATTAAGGTCAAATAAAGGATCCATAATGCTTATTTCAATGATGTGTT
>JAVWJE010000062.1:0-12504 GCA_036639135.1 Carnobacterium sp.
GGATGATTTGTTCGCTAAGAGGGGTTAGTATACCCAAAATTAGAAAGTAATAGATCATTTAGTTTATTTTTAAAAAAACCATTCACGTTGTCTACCAATCGTTCAAAAAACTAGTTTTTAAGCAAAGAAAGTTTAAAACAACATTTTTTAGAAAACATTTAAAAAGTTTGAATTATACAGGTTTAGAAAAAGCTCAAAATAAATTTACAAAAAAAGAGCTTATCACAAAAATAATTTAAGTGACAAACTCTTTTTTAATTAGATTTAGCTTTTAGTAACCTACGATTCTTTGAGCTCGCAACAATTCGATTGCACGTACTTCTCTAGGCAAGAAACGACGAATTTCATCTTCGTTATATCCGACTTGTAATCTTTTTTCATCTACCATAATCGGACGACGCAGTAATCCGGGATTTTCTTGAATTAAAGCAAACAGATCTTGAAGTGGTAATTCTTCTAAATCTACATTTAATTCTTGAAAAGCTTTAGATCTTGTAGAAATTATTTCTTCCGTTCCATCTTCTGTCATTCGCAAAATAGATTTTATCTCAGGAATATCTAGAGGCTCAGAAAAAATATTTCTTTCTTTATAAGTAATGTTGTTTTCTTCTAGCCAAGCACGAGCTTTACGACATGAAGTACAACTAGGTGATGTATAAATTGTAACCATATGTTATTCTCCCCTTTTTAATTCGGATTGATTCAGTCAATAACTACTAACTATTAATGACACTTCTAACTTACTGGCTTACAATAGTAATTATATATCATATTTCAAAAAAATACTATAGCTTTTGTCATTTTTTTGTCACTTTTAGCAAAAAAATAGATATTTATTCTTTATTTCTTTTATTTGTTCGCACATAATGGCTAGAAACACTTACATAATTGGTACTTATCAAATTTATATGGATAATTACAATCATTGTAATTTGATAATTAGTAACAATAACAACTATAAAAAAATACATGCTAATATGAGACTTTCGTCTTCAGATTAGCACATATCTTAGTTATATATTTATTTCGTGTAATTTGCTTTCTTTTCTTTTAATGCAGCGATATCTGATTCGCGGCAATAGACAAAATGTCCAGGAGTTATTTCTCTTAGCGTTTCTGGCTCATCATTCTCTTCTCTACGAATATACGGTGTACGAACACGGTTACGTTCATATTCAGGATCAGGTAATGGAACAGCAGAAAGCAAGCTTTCAGTATAAGGATGTAACGGTCTATTGTATACCTCATCAGCAGTTGCTAATTCAAGTAACTTACCATTATTCATCACACCAATGCGATCACTAATGTATTTTACCATTGATAAATCATGCGCGATAAATAAGAAAGTCAGATCCTTTTCCTCTTGTAACTCCATTAATAAGTTTACTACTTGTGCTTGAATGGAAACATCCAATGCGGAAATAGGTTCATCTGCAATAATGAATTTAGGTTTAACTGCTAATGCTCTTGCAATACCAATTCTTTGCCTTTGTCCACCTGAAAATTCATGTGGGTAACGTGATGCATGATCTGGATTTAATCCTACAGTTTTAAGTAAGTCATCAACTTGTTGGTTTCGATCTTCCTTTGATGAAGCTAAGCCATGAATATCTATCCCTTCAGCAATAATATCACGAATTTTCATTTTGGGGTTCAAAGATGCATATGGGTCTTGAAAAATCATTTGCATATCTCTTCTAAATTTTAACATGTTCTTTTTACCTGAGATACTATGAACTTGTGTACCTTCAAAGTCAATCTCTCCAGCTGTTGGATTGTAAAGCCTAATAATAGAACGTCCTGTTGTTGATTTTCCAGAACCAGATTCACCAACTAAACCAAAAGTTTCACCTTTAAAAATATCAAATGTAACATCATCAACAGCACGTACCTCATTTTTTGTGCCTTCGTTAAAATATTGCTTTAAACCTTTAACTTCTAATATTTTTTCTCTTTGTTCCATTTTTAAAGGCCTCCCTTTACTTCAATTTCAGAATCAAAAACGGAGGTTTCATTCTTAGTATGATTAGCAAACTTTTCTTTATAAACTGCTTGTCTTGCTCTGATTTCAGCTGGTGGTATAACGACTGGAGAATCAGTGTGCAACAACCATGTAGCTGCATAATGTGTATCAGATACTTTAAATAAAGGTGGTTCAAGTTCTGTATCAATTTTCATAGCAAACTCGTTACGTGGAGCGAAAGCATCACCTACTGGAGGATCCAATAAATCTGGTGGTGTTCCTGGAATAGCATATAACGACTTTTTAATTTCAAGTGTTGGCATAGAACTAATTAATCCCCAAGTATATGGGTGTTGTGGATTGTAAAAAATCTCATCAACTGCTCCGACTTCTACAATTTTACCTGCATACATAACAGCTACTCGATCAGCAACGTTTGCAACTACTCCTAAATCATGAGTAATAAAAATAATGGAAGTCGAAATTTTCTTTTGTAGTTCCTTCATTAAATCAAGAATCTGAGCTTGGATAGTTACATCTAAAGCCGTTGTCGGCTCATCTGCAATGAGTATCTCTGGATTACAAGCTAATGCTATAGCAATAACGATTCTCTGGCGTTGTCCTCCTGAAAATTGATGAGGATATTGTTTCATACGTTTCTCAGAATCTGGTAACCCCACTAAATTCAATAATTCAAGTGCTCTTTTAAAAGCATCTTTTTTATTTAATTTTTGGTGAAGACGAATTGGTTCAGAAACTTGTTTTCCAATTGTCATTGTAGGGTTAAGTGATGTCATTGGATCTTGAAAGATCATAGCAATATCTTTTCCACGGATTTTTTGCATTTCTTTTTCCGTCTTTTTAATTAGGTCTTCTCCATTAAATAGAATAGAGCCATCTTCGACATTCGCATTTTGAGAAAGTAAACGCATGATACTACGAGTCGTTACTGATTTTCCAGAACCCGACTCTCCAACAATTGCCAGTGTTTCACCTTTTTTCAAGTTAAAACTGACACCACGGATAGCTTTTACTTTACCAGCGTAGGTGTCGAATGTGATATTTAAATTTTTAACTTCTAATACATTATTCATTCGTTTTCACCTCGCTAATCTTTCATTTTTGGATCAAATGCATCTCGTAATCCATCAGCTAACAAGTTAAATGAAATCATTAAGATACAAATAACTGCTGCTGGATACCACATTAAGTGAGGCAAGAAGCGGAAAGTTTTGTATCCATCATTAATTAATGTTCCAAGTGATGCCGTAGGAGCTGGAATCCCTATACCGATGAAACTTAAGAAAGCTTCAAAGAAGATTGCAGCAGGAATCGAGAACATCGTTTGAATGATAATAATGCCTGATAGATTTGGAATTAAATGTTTGAATGCAATTTTAATGGGTGATTCACCCAATGTTTGAGCCGCCAAAATATATTCTTGATTTTTTAATTTTAACGTTTGAGCCCTAATGACACGCGCCATTGAAATCCAACCTGTAATGGCTAGTGCAATGATAATTGATTTAATACCTGGATCTAAAACAAGTAACATTAAAATAACAACAACCAAGTTTGGCACGCCTGATAGTATTTCTAATAAACGTTGCATTCCATTATCTACTTTTCCGCCTACCCAGCCAGATACTAGACCATAGATAACTCCGATTGTTAAATCAAATAAAGCTGCTACAAAAGCAATTAATAAAGAAACACGAGTACCATGTAAAATACGAGAAAGTAAATCTCGTCCTAAACCATCGGTCCCTAAATAATAACTTACGTCACTTGCAATGCCTTTTTGCTCATACTTATCTACTCTTGTGTCCCCCACTAATTGAGTACCATTTAGACCGTTAATATTTACACCTGGTATTTTAGGTGGCAAATTTGCATGTGATACAATTTGAATATTAGGATCATGTGGTGAAATTAGAGGAGCTGAGATACTTAAAAGAATAAAAATAATTAATACGAATAAACTAATAACTGCAGCTTTATTCTTTTTTAGTCGTCTCCAAGAATCTTCTAAAAAGCTTAATGATGGTGCTGTTATTTTTTCATTATCTACTTTATCTGAGCTGTGAACTGGCTTAAACATTTCAGGAGACAGTTTAGTTGTTTCATCAACAACTGTTTGTTTTGAATTATCCATTTTAATTGTCCCCTCCTTCAGTTGCAACACGAATACGCGGATCAATTACTCCGTATAAAACATCAACTACTAAAATAATACCTACTAACATTGCTGAGTATAAAATAGTTACACCCATAATAGTTGGGTAATCATTTGTCATAATTGATTTTACGAATTGTTCACCAATTCCTGGTATTGCAAAAATGTTTTCTACTACCATTGATCCTGTCATTAAAGCAACTGCCATCGGACCTAAGATGGTAACTAATGGAATTAACGCATTACGAACTCCGTGTTTGAATGCTACTGTCCAACGGCTCAATCCTTTAGCACGTGCTAATTCAACATAATCACTGCTAAGTACTTCTACCATTTCAGTACGAATAAAACGAGCTGAGTCTGCAAGTGGCGAAATGGCTAAAGCAAGGGTTGGCAATACTGATGAACTGAATCCGTTATTCCAAAGAGCAATAGGGAACCATTTCAAGTAAACCCCAAATATCAACTGTAATAGTACAGCTATAACAAAGTTAGGTATTGAACGACCAAGTATTGCCGTAAAGGTCGCTGTAGTATCTATCCATGTATTTTGATTCATGGCTGCTATAACCCCTAAAATAATGCCGAGGGTAGTTCCTAATACAACAGCTTGAACTCCGAGTTGCATGGAGGGACCCACTCTTGTTGATAGTAATTCAGTTACAGGAGTGTTATTAAATTGGAAAGAAGTTCCTAAATCTCCTCTTAACAAACCTGATATATAGACTAAATATTGAACCGGAAGCGGCTCATTTAATCCGTACTTTTCATTCATGATATAAATTTGTTCTTCTGATAGCTTGTCCTGGTTACTATAAGGAGTTCCTGGTAAAAGCTTCATTAAGAAGAACGTGATCGATGCAATTAAGAATAATGTCAAAAACATATATAAGATACGTTTCCCAAGATATTTAGCATAACTTTTCATCGATTTAAGCACCTCCTGTGATTCATTTTATTTTTTATTCAAAAAGAGAATATACTATATAGAATAGCCTGTTATATGGATAAAAGCAAAAGTTTTTTTTCAAACTTTGCTTTAAAAAAACACAAGATGAGAAAGCAATGGCGGAAACTCTGGTTTTCTAGTCGTTTTATCATCAAATTTTTACTTAAATTTTATTATTGTATTTCATTTCTATTTACTGTAAATTAAAACTTACCACTCATTACTAGGAGGTTTAAAATGAAAACGAAGTTTGCTGTTATCAAATTGACTAGTATTATTTTTATCTTATGTTTAATTTTAGAATTAGTTGTTTTCCGAAAGATTAATCTTTTACAGACTACGAATATTACTTTTGCCGTTGCGAGTCTTTTTTTAATCATCAGTCTGTTCTGGGCTGTTTTATATTCGGGTTCTTTTGATTTCTTTCATTTTAGCATGAAAAAAGTAACCGCAAGAATACGCAGAGAAGATAATGAAGCAGATGTTGAAGGCATACCTCTATCTAAGTCTGTTGGACAAGGATACAAATTCCCTTTAAAAGTTGGTATATTGCTATTATCGATTAGTTTAGTCGCTTTATTTATTTATTATTTTGTTTAATCAAAATCTATCTATTTTAAATAGGAAGACTAGAAACACTTTAAGTGCTTCTAGTCTTGCTATTTTATTGCTTAATAAATCAAGTTCACTAATTCTTTTTTAGTAATGTTTCCAAAATATTTTTGAATATCTATTTCGCTGAAAACTTCCTCTATAGCATCATGCTCATATTTTATATTTCTTAATTTATCTTCAACATCTGAAATTTCACCTAATCCAAAGAAATCCCCAAATATCCGTACATTTTTTATTCTTCCTTTTTCCACATTCATTTGAAATTCAACTGAACCAATAGGAAAACGATGACGACGAATTAATTCGAATTTTGGAGACTTTCCATAATTCCAATCCCAATTTCTAAAATACTCATTAGAAATTTTTTCGATTTCTTCCCAATCTTGATTAGTTAATTTATACTCTTTAATATCATCTTTAGAAGCAACATCAAAAATATTTAATAATAGTTCGTTTCGAAATTCTTTCGTTGTCATATATTGATACTCTTCTGATAGATAAGGACGGATGTTTGTTACACGGCTTCTAATAGATTTAATACCTTTAGATTCAATCTTATCTTTTCTAACTTTCAATGCGCCTACAACGGCTTCAATGTCGCTATCAAACATTAATGTCCCATGAGCAGTCATGCGTCCATTTGTCGAATACATAGCGTTCCCCGAAAACTTTTGCCCATCAATGACTAAATCATTACGTCCTATTAAAGCAGCTCCTTCTACTCCCATTTTGTGTAAGGACTGAATGACAGGTTCTGTAAATTTTCCGAAATCTCTAAAAGAGTTGCCATCATCTTTTTTGATAAAACAAAAAGATAAATTTCCAAAATCATGATAAACTGCTCCTCCACCTGAAAACCTTCTCACAACATGGATGTGATTCTTTTCAACATATTCAGTATTTATTTCTTCAATCGTATTTTGATTCCGACCTATTATAATAGATGGTTCATTAATATAGAAAAGCAAAACAGGTTCATCTAGTAAAACATTTTTTAACAAAAATGTTTCTATCGCTAAATTAATTCTTGGGTCAGTAATTTCTTTTCCATTGCGCTCATTTACTACATAATACATCCTCGGTCCCTCTTTTCTTTAATTTATCACTATAAAAGTTTATATCTTTATATACTTCTTATATTTCTATAACCATATCTTTTTTAGCTAAGATAACTTCCGTCTTAGGCGATTCATTAACTGCTTGTGCTTTCAACAAATCTAAATCTCCTTCTTGCGGCAAATGAGTTAAAACTAATTTTGGTATTTTCGCTTCTTTTGCAATTCTAGCTACTTCAATTGAAGTCATATGAACACGATGATTTTCCATTCCTTTAAATAAATTAGTATCTGCTAACAAGACATCTGCATCTTGGCTAAATGGAATAAATTGTGGCAAATATCCTGAATCAGCTGTGAAAATCAATACTTTTTTTGTATGAACTTCTTTAATTCTTAAAGCATAACAAGGAACTGGATGCAATGTTTTCATAAAAGTTATTTCAAAAGGCCCAATAATTAATTCCTCGTTTTCGTTATATCCTACGCCTTCAGTTATTCTTTCCATCGTCAGTCTTTTAAAGTTTTCTTGATCCTCTTGGTGCCCATATATAGGTAAAATTGGTGCTCTTCTTTCATTATTATCTAGTCTTTTTAATTGTCTTGTGTATTGTAAAACACCTACATCCGCAATATGATCAGCATGATAATGCGTTAGAAGCAAAGCATTTAATTCTAAAGGATCAAGATGTTTTTCAAGAGCAATCAATGACGCACTTCCAGCATCAATCATTAGATGAAATTCATCAGACTCTAATAAATAAGAACTTGTCCCTTCATTTTTTGTAGGATAGCCACCCCAATAACCTAAAATTGTTAATTTCATTATTGTATTCTCCTTTTTTAGACTTATTTTTATTACCATACAACACTCTTAGTAATTTTAAAATAAAAAAGCCTTTTCTAAGTAACAAAAGACTTTTCATTTTTAGTTCATTCGTTATTAGATATACCCTTTTATAAACAATTTTGTTTTTTTGCATACTCCACAATTTGATCCGCAATATGATTAGCTTGTTGGATGCAATGATTAATGCTAGATCCAGCTAAGCCTTGACCTGCAATATAAATCCCTGGATACTCATCAAGTAAAATCTGTTTAGCTTGTTGAACGTCTTCTTCTTGAGTTACTGTAAATTGTGGAACAGCATCTCGCCATCGTTTGATAATACTAAATAAAGGTTTTTCAGTTACCCCTAGAATAATACCTAAATCTTTTAAGAGAGAATGCTCGATTTCTTTATTGCTTAAAGATACTAAAGCATCTTCTCCATTACGACCAAAGTTTACGCCAATTAAAACGTCTTCATCCTTTTTTAAAGAGGGCCATTTTTTATCTAAGAAAACAACTGAAGTAACAAAAGAATCACTTCTTCTTGGCGTGACAATTCCGAAACCTTTTGGAATATTTTTAATCGCTTCTTTTGAAAACCGAAAAACAATATAACCTACTGATGCTGTTTCTATTTTACTGAAAATCCTATCTATTTCAGGATGTTCAATCAATCTAGTGTATTCAGTTACTGGAGTTGCAATGCAAATTGCGCCAACTCTAACTTGTTCTGTATGATTTATATCTATAATATAAACATTCTCAACATTTTTTTTAATTTCAAAAACTTTTTTTCTATACTGAATGTGAGGTCTTAATACTTCTTCAAGAGCATTCGTTAAAACAGCTAAACCATTTTCAAATGTCATGTAGTTTCCAGAACTATCTAGGAGTTCTGGATGAGCAGCTAAGCCTTTTTGTAAACTACCGTACTTCATCTCAATTTCATATATCAATTCTTTTGATGCCTTAATCCCAATTTTATCTAGATCACTAGAATAGATTTTGTTAAAGAATGGCTCAACAATATGTTCAACCATCTCATCTCCTAAAAGGCGCTTTAAATAGGCACTTGTTTCTACATCTTTTTCAAATTCCTTAAAGGTATTAAAGTAACTTTTATACGTTACTATTTTCCCATACATCGTTAACAAGTTCCCTTTCCATATATCTTTTCTTCTAAATGGGATACCATTATAAGTTGGGTAATCTAGTTGATATAATCGGTTATAAAAAAAGACATCTGGTTTGTTTCCATCACTGTAGATTATTTGATTCTCTAGTCCTAATTCTTTGATCAACTCTAAAGCTTCTGGGTATCGTGTATCAATGGACTCAGCTCCAAGATCAATAGAACGATTTTTTGTTTTCATTGTGTAGATTTTTCCGCCTACTTTTAAAGAGCCTTCTAATAAAATTAATTCAAAAGGTAAATTTTCTTTTTCGATTTTTTGCTTGATTCGGTATGCTGCTGTCAAACCAGTAATACCACCACCAATAATGGCAATTCTTTTTTTTGCCCTTTTCATATTCATTCTTCCCCTTTAAAAAGTTGAAACAATTCATTAAACGACTTAGCTAAATAATCACAGGTTCATAACTATTAAATTAAAATTTAGCCGAATTTTATTTTTTCAACAGTTTTACTGTCTAATCTTTTTACAACTTCTGTCATTAACTTAACGGTATTCAGATAATCTTCTTCATGAATTATTGATGTATGAGAGTGTAGATATCTAGTAGCAACTGTAATTGCTAAAGAAGGAATCCCATTTCTTGTTACGTGCTGGCTGCCTGCATCTGTACCACCACCTGCAATGACCGTAAATTGAAACGGAATGTTTAATTCTTCTGCTATTCCTACTACAAAATCGCGTAACTCTTTGTGAGCAACCATTGAAGCATCATAGATAATGATTTGTGGACCTTTTCCTAATTTAGAATCTGCTTCTTTTTCGGTCATTCCAGGAGTGTCTCCAGCAGTACCTGTATCTAGAGCAAAAGCAATATCAGGATCAACTAAGTATGTTGAAGTTTTTGCTCCTCGTAATCCTACTTCTTCTTGAACATTTCCAACTGCGAAGGCTTTATTTGGATGACCTTCACGTGCAATATTTTCTAATACTTTTAAAGTTACAGCTGTTCCAATACGATTATCCCATGCTTTTGCTAATAAGAATTTCGAATGGTTTAGTCGCTTAAATTCAGTATACGGCGTTACCATATCACCTGGTTTCACACCCCAAGACAAAGCTTCTTCTTTATTCGTTGCGCCTATATCAATAAACATTTCTTGGATATCGTATGCTTTATTTCTAACTTCAACTGTTAACACATGAGGAGGTTTACATCCGATGACTCCATGTAACGTCTTTCCTTTTGAAGTAATTAGTTGAACTTGTTGAGCTAACATCACTTGAGACCACCATCCTCCAAGTGTTTGAAATTTGATAAAGCCTTCCTCGGTAATCGCTGTAACCATAAAACCAACTTCGTCTAAGTGACTTGCAAACAATACTTTAGGTCCTGTTTTATCCCCAACATGCTTGGCAATGACACTTCCTAGGCCGTCAAATGTTATAGATGAAGCTGCTTTCTCAGCATATTTAACAAATACTTCTCGCACTTCTTTTTCGTTTCCAGGTACACCTCTAGCGTCCGTTAACTCTTTTAACATTAATAATTCTTTATCATCCATATAAAACGACCCTCCAGTATATACTTATTAGACACATTATATCATTTTAAAGTATAGAAAAGGAAACAGTTTTTCATACAATGAATTAAAAAAAGCAAGAAGAAAGGTTTGCCAGTCTTCTTGCTTCTTCATTCAATTTTTATTACTCTGTAACCGAAGCCCATTTAAATGAATATTCAGGTCCTACTAAGTGTGTACCAATGTCTTCAACATATGGTTTTTTCAATATTGCATTATAACGTTGATAGATAGGCCCAATTGCTGCATCATCTAACAAGATTTTTTCGGCACTCAGCATATCAGCCCATCTTTTTTCAGGGTCATCAAGGTCAGTTGTTCCGATTTTTTCAAGTAAAGCATCATATTCTGGAATAGAGATGCTTGCTTTGTTATTTGAATTTCCAGTTTCGAATAACTCAAGAAAGTTGATTGGATCTGCATAATCTGCTCCCCAGCCTGCCATTTGAATATCGTAGTCTTGACGTTTATTAACATCAAGTCGTACGTTAAATGGAACGGAACGAATGCTAATTTCCAATCCTGGAAGATTTTGCATTAGTTGTCCTTGCATATACTCTGAAGATTTTTTAGCATTTTCAGAATCATCTGAAAGAAGTTCTAATTTCACTGATTCTAAACCTAATTCTTCAAGACCCTTTTTCATGTAGTCTTGTGCTGCTTTGATATCGTAACGTAATAAATCTCCATTTTCTTCACGGTAATCTTTGTCAGTTGAAGGATTCTTAGATAGGCCTTCTGGAACTAATCCGTTAGCTGGTAAAGAGCCATTTTGTAAAACTGTCTTAGCATAAGCTTCTTTGTCAAATCCCATCGAAATAGCTTTACGTATATTTTCATTTGCTAAAGCAGTTGGTTCTCCATTACGCTCTTGATTGTATTTAAAATAAAAAACAGACGATGTTGGAACAGACTTTAAATCAGGATCTCCTTGTTTGGTTTGCACATATTCACCAGATAACTTAATGGTATCAACTTCTCCTGCATCGTATAAGTTAATTGCTGTAGAAGTTTCTTTTACAACATCTACATTAATTTCATCTAATTTAACCTTATCTGCGTCCCAATAGTCAGCATTTTTTTTGTAAGACCAACTTAGACCAGTTCCATCCCAGTCAGTTAAAAGAAACGGACCATTATAGATAGAATTATCACTATTTGATGCAAATTTATTTCCTTTTTCTGTTACGTAAGCTTCATTTTGAGGTAAGAATACTGATAATGATAGTAAGTCTTCAAAATAAGGTACTTTAGATTCTAACTGTACCTCCAATGTTTTTTCATCAATCGCTTTTACTCCTAGTTCTTCTAGTTCCATATCCCCTTTATTAACTTCAGAAGCGTTTTTAACGATTCCTTCCATCATGTAAGCAGATTGTGATCCCGTACTTGGATTCATTAAACGGCGCCATGCAAAAACAAAATCATTAGCTGTAACAGGATCTCCGTTAGACCATTTTGCGTCTTCTCTTAATTTAAAAGTGTATATTAAACCATCTTCACTAATCGTTGGGTCTTCAGAGGCCATAGCAAGCTCAGGTTTGTTGTCTAAGTTCAAACGATACAATCCTTCCATTACATTGTTCATCACTGTAGAACCTACTGTATCAGTGTTTAAAACTGAATCCATTGTTGGGATTTCAGCCGTTTCAACTAAATTTAATTCTTTAGTCTCTTTTCCACCATTTGAATCTACTTTATTTGATCCACAAGCAGCTAAAAAAGCAGTAGATAATAGTGTAATACCTAATAAACTTAATAATTTCATATCTTTCACATTTGTTTCCCCCTGATTCATCATTTATTTCTTATTTGATTTTGCGTAAGAATAATACAATGATTTTATCATCATGGAGAAAATGGCGCAAATCAGCATCATGAGTTTTTAATGAATATATTACTGTTTTCACATAAAGCTAGAAAAAACTTCAATAAATTGAAGTCTTTTCTAGTGTCTTTTGGTTTAAAACATGATAACCGTCCAGTTGAGTATTTTATAGCAGCGACCGGTCCGTAATCAACTTTTTAGCGCAGCCACACCATTTAATTAAGAGCCAAAACTAAATAGGTGTTAGTGAGTTTTCAATCACCAACACCTTAAATATTTAGCAAGATTATCTATTTATTGAAAACGAAATTTTAAATTCTTATTCTACAAAAAAGAGGCAGGAAATCCTGCCTCTTTTTAATATAATTTT
>JAVWJE010000063.1:0-12452 GCA_036639135.1 Carnobacterium sp.
TTTTCTATTTTAAATTGATAAGTTTGAGACATGTAAAAACTCCTTTTTAATTGTATCCTAATAGTTTAAGTGTTTTCTTTACTTTTTTCGTCTAAAAATACGTACAAAATCATTAATGCTACTCCAACAGATAACGCCATATCAGCAACATTGAATATTGGAAAATCAATAAATTCTAGTCGAATCATATCCACAACATATCCAAAGCGAAGACGATCAATAACGTTTCCTATTGATCCTGCCAAAATAAAAGATAAAGACAATGCTAACAACCCACTTTGATGAGCATATTTTTGTAAATAATAGACAACCACAATAACAACAATAAGTGTAATGATATAAAAGAACCACATTTGTCCTTCTAAAATACTCCAAGCAGCTCCTGTATTCCTTAAGTACATCCATGATAAGACATTCGGAATAACTTCTATTACCTCATGTAAGTCTATATTTGCGACGGTCAAGTATTTTGTAAATTGGTCCACTCCTATAATTAGAAGAGCTAAAATATAATATAAAAACATTTGTAAACCTCACTTTATCACAATGTATGAATATGAACTGTCCTTTCATTTTACATGATAACACCCATTAGTGATAGTTTTTTATTATTTTTATCTATTTCAAGTAATAATAGTTGGCGTTTATATTAAAAAAGGTGTACACTTGTTGATGGACAAAGAAAGGAGACCACTATGAATAAACCAGTTATTGAAAAAGTTTGGCAAATAAAAGATTTGCTTTTTAAAAATGATGATTACCAACTTGCATTAGATTTAGAAGATAGCGAAAATCGAGTAACGATGCGTTACATTATTATTGAGTCTAGTTCTGTTTCTTATCAAAATGATTTAGAAATCGGCTACCATCAAGAAGATTTTTGTTTGTATACTAACAAAGAAGATGCTAAAAAAAGTTTGTATTCCATTGCATAGGTAGACCTAGTAATTCGTCCATAAGAGTTACAGTCTTCCTTTTTTAAATCCCCTCCATTATTTGGATGAGGATTATTTTTTTGGCTTTTTTTCTGAAAATAAAAAAATAAGAACAAAAAACTTAAGTTATCATTTGGGAAAAAAGTTTACTTTTGTTATAATAATTTACGTTGTTGTTAATGGAACTATATCATTGAAAAATTATAGTCCCTTACTACATAATAATTAAGAAAAAGGAGATAAACTGATGAAAAAACACACTACAGCAGTTTATGTTATGACTGCAGCTTTCTTTTTATCTGGTTGTGCGAATGACGGAATTGCAGATGCTATGAAGAGCATCGAAACTATTGAACCAGTTGAACAAAAGATAGTGTCAGAATTGAACACTGTGACAAAACAAGAAAAGGGATTACAAGAAAACTTTGAGTCTGCTTTATCAGAAGAGAAAAAGGCTAAACCATTTGCGGATAAAGATTCTGCTGTTTTCAAAAATATAGAAGAACGTAAAAATTCAATGAAGACTATTAAAGAGACTACAGATGAATTAAAAGCGACTCAAAAAAGTTTAATCGATAATGAAGGAGACAAACTTCCTGAAGATGAAATCAATTCTTTAACAAACACGATGAAAGAATTAAGCACCTCTCTTAACGACTATACGAAACAATATAGTAAAAACTTGGCAGAAGAAGAAAAATACTTTCAGTCTCTCGGAACTGACAAAGCTACTTACGAAACATTAACAGATGGAATGACTGCTATTAACGAGTTAGACACAACAAACAAAGAACAATTGAAAAAATTAAATGAACAGTTTGAACGATTGAATAAGCAACGTAACGAAGCAGAAAAAACATTAAAATCATTGTCAGAATCAGCAAAATAATAATTGGAGTGATAAAAAAATGAAACAAGCATTATCGATTTGTGGAGTAACTTTGATCAGTGCCTTACTTCTAAGCGCCTGCCAAACAAACGATTCAGCTACTTCCCAAACAAACTCAGCTTCCTCTTCTCTTACACAATCTAGCGAAAGCAACTCGAATGCAATGAGCTCTTCAACTAAGAATGATTCATCTGATGAAACTTCTAAAGAAGAAGAAACTCAACCGGTAGAATATACATACCAGGTTAATCCAGCACTTTTTACTATTGAGCCATTGAACGAAGATGACGACAAGAAAGTTGCTTTACTAACATTTGATGATGCTCCTGATCAGCATGCCGTTGAGATTGCTAAAAAATTAAAATCTATTGATGCACCCGCTGTCTTCTTTATTAATGGTATGTTTATAGAATCAGATGAAGGCAAAGAAATGCTAAAAGAAATATACAATATGGGCTTTGAAATTGGGAACCATTCTCAAACACATGCCAACCTAAGTGAAATTAATCCAGAAGAACAACGCGAAGAAATCATCAAAACAAATGAATTGGTTTACGAAACAATAGGAGTAAAACCTCGTTTCTTTAGAGCACCATTTGGCGTGAATACTGATACATCTGCTGAAATCATTGAACAAGAAGACATGGTATTTATGAATTGGACATACGGGTACGATTGGGAAGTAGATTATCAAAATCCCCAAGCTTTAACCGATATCATGTTGAATAATGAATACTTAAATGACGGAGCGAACTTATTAATGCATGACCGCTCTTGGACAAACGAAGCCGTAATAGATATTGCCGAAGGTTTGAAAGAAAAAGGATATACATTAATTGATCCAGCACTTATTGCATCACCCGAAAGAGAGGAATCTGCTGAATGATACATTATAAAAAAATAACAAGTAGCCTATTATTAGGTGTTTTACTTCTTGCTTCTTCTCCTTTAACAACCAATGCAGAAGAAGCTGCTAAGAATGCATCTATCGAAATTAATGATCAACCTCTTTTAACTGTTCCAAAAAAATTCCCTTCACAATTTTCTTACGATAGTGGAATTGATATTGCTTATCCTGAAAATGGCGTTAAAGGTGTTTATCTAACAGCTTATTCTGCTGGTGCACCGAAAAGAATGGCGGAATTATCTGAGTTCGTCACTTCAAGTGGTTTAAATGCTATGGTTATTGATGTGAAAGACGATGTTGGTCACCTTACTACAGATGTTAAATCTGAAAATGAATTGATCAAAAAAAGCACAAAAAACTATATAGCTGATCCAGAATCGATGATGCAGAATTTAGAAAAAAATCAAATTTATCCGATTGCTCGTGTAGTCGTTTTTAAAGATACCGTACTTGCAGAAGCAAAACCTGAATTATCTTTCAAACAGGCTGATGGAAGTGTTTGGAAAAATGGGAATGGCGATGCTTTTGTAAACCCCTTCTCTAAAGAAGTATGGGATTACAATATTGAAGTCGCCAAACAAGCTGCTAAAATGGGCTTTAAAGAAATTCAGTTTGATTACGTTCGCTTTCCAGAAGGATTTGAAACACAAAGCGATAGCTTAACGTATACTCGTGGCGAGTATACAGACAGCGAGTTAGATGAAGTGCAACAACGTGTTGCTGCTGTAACGGATTTTGTTAAATATGCTCGTGAAGAATTACGTCCATATGGCGTTGAAGTTTCTGTAGATATTTTTGGTTATGCTGCTACTGTTCCTGAAGCTCCAGGAATTGGACAAAACTTCAGTAAAATTTCTGAAAATGTCGATGTCATTTCTTCTATGATTTACCCTAGTCACTGGGGTTCCTATTTTGGAATTGCAAAACCTGATTTAGAACCTTATAAATTAGTTCAAGAATACATGAAAGTTGAAAATGACTTACTAGGTTCATTAAAAACACCACCTAAATCAAGACCGTGGTTGCAAGACTTTACAGCATCTTATCTTGGTGCTGGCAACTACCTAAACTATGGTGCCCCTCAAGTGTCTGATCAAATTCGTGCATTGCATGAAGCTGGCGTAGATGAATTCCTATTGTGGGATGCAAACAATAGTTACACTACTGGTGTAGATTACAACTTAAAATAAAAATCTCTTCCATTAACTGATAGGTCCCTTTCTCGTCTTATTAAAAAGACAAAGAAAGGGATTTTTTTTGTTATAAAAAAATCGGCTTATCTCGCACGGATTAAAATCGTACGAAATAAACAGACTTTTTATCTTTTTTTATTTTTTATTCGTTTACTAAAACCAATTCATTGTTTGCTAACAAACATAAATAAACTTGCGTAACTGGCTTATTGAGAGTAATTTCTAAAGCTTTTCTGTATAGATTCATTTGGCCTTTATATTTTTCCAACATTTTTTCACCAGCAGCCAAACCATAACGATCAACTTGGTCGGTCTTGTAATCAAACAAAACGACTTCATCTTCATACTCTAGATACCCATCTATAATTCCATGAATTAAGACGTTATCTTGGGCAGTAGGATCTAAATCACTAAAGATTCTGTCCGCTTTTATTAACAGTGAAAAAGGGGCTTCTCTTTTGACTTGTTGAGGGTGGGACAATAATAACTGGCCTAATGTATTTTCAAAAAACCGAACAACTTTGTCCCCTTCGATTTTTTCAGCAACTTCTGCTTGTAACATCCCACGTTCGACTAAATCAGTTATTAATTCTGCAACAGAAACAAGGGTTACTGGAGAAAAAAGATCAATAGATTGCATCACTAAATGGGTAGCCGTTCCAATTTCTGCACTTGTAGGGGCGGTCATTTCAGCCATAAATCTTGGACGCGTCAATTTATCTTCAACATAACGATTTTGATTGCGTGGTTGATTGACATCGATTTTTACCATCAACTCATCTTCTGGTTCTTCGAATAACCGTTTAATTTCTGAAACAGATTGGTAACTCGTTGTGTGAGTTGATTTTTCATAGCGATAAGAGTAATCCATTAAAGCCAACGCTTCATCCAATAGCGATTGTTCTTCCATGACTAGGTCATTCTTTGAGACAGACTCGTCTAGTTTTTCAATCCATTTTTCATCTGTATCGTTATTTTCTTGAATCATTTGTTCTTGAATCATACTTTCGTTATAAAAATGGATAGAAAATTTAGCGGGATGATTTTTAATATGCACGTTGTTAGACGTTAGGGAAATAAAATCATTAATCCCATCTGAATGTCTCATCAATGAGAGTCCAATCCATTTCATTAAACTAGTTGCATTTAGGCGTTCAGCACTAGGTAAAACAGTTGCTTGGTGATTTCCTATTATTCCCCATTCTTTATAAGCAGCTTCTTCGTCTTTATAAGAACCAATTAAAAAGAGTTTCTCCTCAGCACGTGTTAAAGCTACATACAATTTCCGCATTTCTTCTGACAACAATTTAGATTTCCGCTCCATTTTCAACGCCGTATTCGGCAAAGAGGGGTAACGAATGTGAGTTTTTTGATCCTTGTATTCCGTTCCAACGCCATAATCCTCATTAAATAAATAACTTTTTTTAATATCTTGTAAATTAAACTGCTTCGTTAAATCTAAAACAAAAACAACTGGGAATTCTAGTCCCTTACTTGCATGAATGGTCATCACACGCACAGCATCTTCATCTGCGGAAATGGCTTTTGGTTCCGCTAAATCTTTGTCTTTTTCTTGCATTTTTTCTATAAAACGAACAAATTGAAAGAGTCCTTTAAAACTAGTTTTTTCATAGCTTGCTGCTCTTTCATACAACGCATGAAGATTCGCCTTACGTTGACGTCCGGAGCTCATGCCGCCTACATAATCGAGGAAATGGGTGTCTTTATAGATTGACCAAATCAATTCGACTAAATGGTTCCTTCTTGCTTCTTCTCGCCAGCTATTTAACCGTGTTAAAAATAAATCGATTTTAGAAAATAATACAGTCGTAAACGCACTTGCTTTATCTTTGCCTGGATAAGAGGTGTAAAATTGATTTAATGCTTCATAGTAGTCCCCTGTTTTTTTACTAATCCGAATAGAAGCCAGTTCATTTTCATTTAGCCCAACAATTGGTGAACGTAAAACAGCGGCTAAAGGAATATCTTGATAAGGGTTATCAATTATTTTTAACAAAGACATCATAATAGTGATTTCTGTTGTTTGAAAATAATTTTGTGTATCATTTACTTGTAATGGAATCGATAAACGATTAAATAGTTCTAATAAAACCAAATTATTCTTTTTAGTGGGTGTTAACAAAACGATATCTTGGTAGTTAATAGGACGATTGCTTTTTAACTTCTTATCATAAATCGGGAACTTTTCTTGAATCATTTGTTGAATTTTTTGCCCAACCATTAACAATTCGCCTTGAGTCTTATCTTCTATTTGCATATCGAAATTTAAAGATTCTCGATTTGACTCATCATCTGTGTCATCTGTCGTTTCTTCTCTTTTTTCATAAATAAGTATCTCCGTAGCATGCTGGTTTGTTTCAGGAAACTGATTAAATCCTTGGATTAATTTAGCGGGTTCATCATAATCCATTTGCCCAACAGATTTATCCATTAGTTGTTCAAAAATTAAATTGGTAAAATGTAAAATTTCGCCACGCGACCGAAAGTTTTCAGCTAAAATAATCCGTTCCCCACCATTATTTTCGCCATATTTTTCATACTTTTCTAAAAACAAACCAGGATCTGCTAATCTAAAGGAATAAATTGATTGTTTTACATCCCCTACCATAAATAAATTGCCTTCTTGAGTATGACTTTGCGTTAACCAATGCATAATATTTTCTTGTAATTTATTGATATCTTGGTATTCATCAATCATCACTTCTTTGAACTTTTCTCTATAGTGAATAGATGCTTCTGTAGGTGTCCAATTTTGTTCTTCATTTTTAGCCAAAATTTGCAAAGTAAGGTGTTCTAAATCATTAAAGTCCAATAAATTCCGTTCATTTTTTCTTTCACGGTAAGCTTGTGTAAAAGTTTTAGTTACCCGAGCCATTTCTTGAACGAGTGGCACAGCTTTTGAAAGAATAGCTATTTGTTTTTCTAACGATGTACTAAAGTAATCCTCTTTCATTTCCACATAACTTTTCTTTGCTTGATCTCGCAATAACTTCATCTCATTGCCTGCTTCTTTCAAGCTATCATCAGCGGATTTTTTGACTGCTTTCCAGCGAATGAATTCAAATGATTCCACTAATTGATAAGCTTCTTGATACAAGTCATTTTGAATAAGACTGAGTACTTCTTTATAATGATTGGCTTCGCTAGCAACAATTTGAACTTGCTTTTCCAACTCCTCAACACCTTCTCCAATTTTAGCAGCTGCTGAATCTAGTTCAGCTAAACGGATTAAAATATCAGAAAGTTGAGGCTTTATTAATTTCTGGAATAACGTTCCTTGTGAAAAAGAATCAACACTGGTGTTATAAAGATCTGATAGGTTTGTTAACCAGTACTCAGGATCAGGGTTAGCTCTAGAAAATTCATAAAGTGAAAAAATAAGATCCGTTAATCCAGCATCGCTACGATCGTTAGAATACGCACGCGCTAAATCAAGAAATGAACTTGTATCATCGCCATAAAGAGTTTCTCTGACCTCTTCCCAGACAGCTTCTTTTAGTAGAATGATTTCCGTTTCATCTGTCAACAATCTAAAAACTGGATCTAAGTCAATTAAATAATAATAACGACGGATAACTTGTAAACAAAACGCGTGCAAGGTACTAATAGAAGCTTGCGATAATAGACTCATTTGTCTAACTAGGTGTTGTTTTTGTTCTGGATTGCTTTCGCTAGTAACTGCTTGTTGTATCGCTTTTTTAATTCGTTCTTTCATTTCTTTAGCTGCAGCTTCTGTATAGGTGACAATCAATAATTCGTCAACATTGACACCAGCTTTTATTTTTTCAATGACTCGTTGGACTAAAACAGTTGTTTTACCCGAACCAGCTGAAGCAGAGACCAAAATATTGTGTCCAGATTCATATATAGATTGCCATTGACCATCTGTAAATCGGCTATTTAAAGGTTTAATCGGCAATTGACTCATTCATTTCCCTCCTTTTCTTCTAAAATTAATTTAAGAATATCTTCCCGTGTTAACTTTTCTTCTCGTCGGTAATTATTTTCAGGTAGCATATAGTCAAACTGAGAAACAGCTTTAAATTCTCCACTAACAGTAGAGATATGTTGTCTTTTTTCATAAAATGGACGGAGAGTGGTTACCCCTTCTGTAATCGCATTTCCAGCATCTAAAATTAATTTTTGATTGTGCATTCTTAATGCAGCCATTTCTTCTAGTGTCACAAATTTACTAGACTTCAAAGATTCATTTTTAAGTTGTTTGAATGGATACACCAATGAAGTTGCTGTTGGTTCAATCGTATGGTCTAGTGCTAATAACAATTCTTCTTCTTCTAAAAGTAAGCCATCTAGTTTAAATTCTTTTAAAAATTCCGTTGCGAGAGCTTCTTCATTTTTTATTTGCGTATTTTTGATAAAAGGGTTTTTTACATGAACATAAAAGGCTCCTGCTGGTTTCGCTGGATGTCCAATCAATTCAGCAGCATTTAATAAAGCTGTATCTAGATACGTAATCATTTGCATAGCTAAGCCATAATAAGCTTCAAAATAATCGAATTTATGTGCACTAGATTTGTAATCAACCACACTGAGATAATGTTGATTGTCTACTTTTAACGAATCGACTCGATCGATTTTACCTCTTATAAATAAGTTCCCACCATTCTTCAAAGGAAATGATAGTCCTTCAATGCCCTTTTGATTTGCTAATGGACCAAAAAGCACTTCTGTTTGAACGGTCTTCATATTTGTTCTCCTACTTTGATTGCCAAGTGCCCATACCATTCTTTTAATGGTTTGACTTAATTGGCTGCGAATGAACTTCATTCGGTTAGAAGCTGATAAAATGGAGAATTTGGGTTTCTTAAATAAAACGGCTAAAACTTCATCTATAATAAGTTCAACTGTTTGTGAATCTAACTTGGATAAAGTCAAATCTCTAGTTAATAAAGATTTAAATAACTGGTCTAAAGCATCATGAAAGAATTCTCCAGTTCCAGCAGGAGACAAACCAAATCTGTCTCGTTCTTTTAATTTAAGACCATACTGTAAGAAATGATTATAAGGATCCGCATAAAAACTTTCTAAACGAGAAACGGACAAATACAAATCTTTTCCATATAAATTTGTAGCAATCTCGCCTTTTAATGGATGAGGAATATTTTTCTTCACTAAGCTAGTTAACAAATGATGGAAAACAGGCGATAAGTTTTTGTCTCGTTTAAAATAACGGTAAATACCTGTCCAAAAAGGCGATAATTGTCCTTTTCGATCTTGTTCTTTGCGAAGAATCAATAACAGTTGACTCATGGTGCTTTGTTTTGTTCCGACAAAACTTAATGTTTCTTTTGGAGTAGGGTTTTCTAGTGAACTAATTTCTGCTCCTTTAAATTGAACAGCAAGAGAAAATTCTTTTGCTATTCGGTCCACATAAGGAGACAGTTTTGAAGCTTCTTTAGAATCAGTGCTAAGCGGATAGGAAAAGATCAGCTTTTCTGAGGAATCTAAAAAGGCATTGTATGCAATAAAGGGTTCAGATGACATTAATCCTTCTGTTGAAGGTTTCAAATATTTTCCAGAATCTAAAAAGGCATCAAAAAATGAACGGTCTTCATTTGTTAACATACTTTTATTTTCACTTTTAGCAGGTAAATGAACATCTGTCATGCCTAGTAAAAATGTTGCTTTTGCTGTCCCAATACGAGTCCCTTCAAGACCAGAGAAAATAACTTGGTCGATATTAGGGGGCACAATACTGTAAGAGGCATTTTCAAAACCAGCAGATAAAATAGCTTGAAAACTTTCCATTTCAAAATCTTCTTCTCCTAAAACTTCTACATATTCATCTAATAACTGCAAAAAAACGGACCAAATCTGTTCATGCTTTTTAGCAGTCTCTAAATCGTTGTTTTCAATAGCTTGATCTCTCCAAAAGGCTAATTGCGTGTCTACACCCATTGTTTCTAAAAAGAGATACATTGTTTTCGCAGCTTCTGCTCCCGTTTTAGCTTTTTCAAGTTGAGTGAAGAAAGGCAATAAAGCATCTTTTAATAAAAATCTAACCTGGTTAGCTGTCTGTTCAATTAACTGGTCTGAATCAGATTGAAAATCGGTGTCATCATAATAAAACTTAGCATAGTGCCAAGGATCTCTCATCGTCCATTGGAATCCCTCGTAGCCATATGCCAAAACAACATTTTCAGTAATATCAATTTTGTTACGAAACCCATTTACTTGACTTTGGATGGCTTGGACTCGTGATTTTCTTTCAACGGGTAAGTCAGCTGATAGTTGCGGAATAAATAATTCTGTTCGCAATAAACGCATCACATCTGGGTAACGCCAATTTTTACGTTTAATCGTTAATAAAGCATCCATAAATTCAACTAATGGGTGTTGGTTCATTAAATCAGCACTATCGATAAAGGTTTCAATTCCATTTTCTGAAAAAACAGGCCCTAAAATCGTTAAATAATCATTGATGTTTCGAGTCAAAATTAAAATATCTTTGTACCGGTATCGCTCACTTTTTATCATTTTTCGAATTTCTTTCGCGACATGAGATACTTCTGCTTGTTTGTCTTCAGCTGCCCACACTTCAATACAATCATCCATTGGTATTTGTTGTTTTTTAAGACTAAAATCAATGGGACTTAATTTATTGGATTCTACCCAAAAATCTTCTAATTGATTTAATTCCTCACAATAAGTAGCATTAACCTGTTGAATGATACGATCGGGAGCAACAGGTATATTTTCAGAACGAGCTAATTGATACAATTTATAATACGTTTCTCCAGCTGCTTGAAATAGTTCATGCATTTCTGGTTTTTCGCTGGGATACCCTTTATCCAGTGTCAAAGAAATGGTAACTTTTTTAGCTGAGTGCATCAACGCTTGAATCAATGCTTGTTCTTGAGCAGTAAATCGAAAGTAACTTTCAATATAAATAGTGGTCTCTGAAAGATCTTTTTCTTGTAGTTTTTTGATTAAAGCTGTTAAAATATCCTCTGTTTCAATATATTTCCCAGTTAAAGAAGCATCAAAAGCTTGATACAATAAAGAAATATCTTTTAGTTTTAACTGAAAATCAACTTCTTGAGGACTTGAACCTAAATGATTAACCAGCACAGCTAAGTCGTCTTGAGTAATTCGTCCAGTTCTTAATTCTAAGAACAAATCTGTTAATTGCTGAACAAATCCCGTTTTTCTTACTTCTCCACGGTAAATGACTAATTGTTCTTCAAATTCTATTAATAACTTGCGGACAAGCATAGATAATCCCGAAGTCGTTAGTTGTGGTTTAATAAACGTATCAGTATCTTGAAGCCAATACCAAGCTAAACGATTAAAACTAAAGACTTGAAGATTCATCATACCCATCATTTTATTTTCATTAAATGGAGGAAGTTCTCCAATTTTTTCAAGTACAGTCATTTCAGCTTCAAATTTGATATGATCTGGAACTAAATAAAAGACCTTAGCTTTTCTATTTGTCGCAAGTATAGTAGCAATTTCATCTAGCATAAAGCCTCTTTTATCACGGTTAGCTCGGCCTAAAACAAACTGCAAACCCATAGTACACTCACCTCATCGGAAGTTATTTGTGTTATTTAAAAAAATCATCAGTAAGTTGGTTCTAAAAAAGTTTGATTAAAACTCATTTTAGAACCAAGTATACAAAAACACCTCAAAAGTTAGGTTTTTAAATCTAATTTTTGAAGTGTTTATGATTGAACAAAAAAGGATAAATTAATTAAGGATTAAAAAATAAAAAATGATACTAAACAGTAGGGCTGTTCCTATAGAATAAATTAACTTGAATGTAACTTCTCTAGTCTTGTGTTTAAACACGTACATTCCAAGTAGACCTCCTAGGCCTCCGCCTATCAGGCCAAGTAGCAGCAATCTTTTTTCAGGTATGCGCCATTTGTGTTGCTGAGCCTTTTTTTTATCGAGTCCCATTAAAATAAATAAATATCCGTTTAAAACAACAACGAAACCTACTAAATAAGGCAACATTAGTTAGTCTTTTTTGCATTCAATGAGACAATCTCAACAATGACATCTGTAGCTCTCTGCATACTTTCTACTGCAACAAATTCATAACGGCCATGGAAGTTTTCTCCACCTGCAAATATATTTGGTGTGGGTAATCCCATAAATGAAATTTTAGACCCATCTGTTCCGCCTCTAATAGGTTCAATGATTGGGTTGATATTAAGATTTTTCATCGCTTGCTCGGCTAAATCAATTACGGTCATATCTTTTTCGATGATTTCACCCATATTGTAGTAAGAATCTTTTAACTCGATGGTAATTCGTTTTGCTCCGAGCTGGTTGTTTAATTCTTTTGCAATCTGTTGTACAAGTGCTTTTCGTTCTTCAAATTTAGCACGGTCATGATCACGAATAATGTATTCCATTCGAGCCTCTTCTACTTCACCAGTCATGCCCACTAAATGATAAAAGCCTTCTCTGCCACTTGTTTTTTCAGGAACTTCTTCTTGTGGTAGTGCTGCATCAAAAGCAAACGCAATTTTCAA
>JAVWJE010000064.1:0-12431 GCA_036639135.1 Carnobacterium sp.
AGCTCCTAGATAAGGAATTAAGGTTGTATGAATATACATCACGTTATCTGTTCCAACATCTCGCTTCATTTGACGCAAAGCTTCTAAAAACGGCAAAGATTCAATATCTCCAACTGTTCCTCCAACTTCGGTAATAACAATATCTGAATCCGTTGTTTGACCAGCACGCATAATTTTCTCTTTAATTTCATTTGTAATATGTGGAATAACTTGGACAGTTGCTCCTAGATATTCTCCTTTACGTTCTTTGCGAATAACTTCTGAATAAACTTTTCCCGTTGTTACATTTGAATAGCGGTTCAAGTTAATATCAATAAATCTTTCATAATGACCTAAGTCTAGATCTGTTTCTGCTCCATCATCTGTTACAAAAACTTCTCCATGTTGGTAAGGACTCATTGTGCCTGGATCTACGTTAATGTAAGGATCGAATTTTTGAATCGTTACTTTTAACCCACGATTTTTCAATAGTCTTCCTAGTGAAGCTGCTGCAATTCCTTTACCTATTGAAGAAACCACTCCACCTGTTACGAAAATGTACTTTGTCATTTAATCGAACTCCTTTTAATGTAATTGGGTAGTCAAACAAAAAAAACAAAGCTCCCTATTCCGTTAAGAATAGGGAGCTGGTAAATTACTTTTAGTCCTTGTCCCTCAAAAAAAAATTAAGGGAGCCCAATAAATATGATACAGACTCAAACGACTATCGTCAAGAACTTTGTAGTCTTTTACGTTATTTGTTTTTTTTTTCGCTTTTTAATGACGTTCTTTGGATTAATATTCGTTCTCTTCTTCCGGTTCTTCATCATCTTCGATGATAGTTAAGTCACCTTCAACACCATCAGGCAGTTCATCTTCTTCATCTTCGTCTTTATCTGCACCAATTTCTGTTAAATCTTTTTTGTATTTACCAATGTCTTCTTTGTCTTCTGCTTCAATCACAACACCATCGCTATCAATGAGAAGTTCTTCTTCTTCCTCTTCTTCGTCATCGTCTTCTGGATCGTCATTGCTGTAGTCAATTTCATCTTCACTAGAAACAAACGCACTTACTTTTTTACGTTTTTTACGTTTCGGCGCTTCATCTTCGTTTCCTTGAGTAACTTCTTCATCGATGAAGTCAATTGGGTACCATGAACGCAATCCCCAACGGTTTTCTCCAAGAGAAATAAAGCTACCGTTAATGTTTAAATCAGTATAAAATTGTGACGTATTTTTTTTGATTTTTTCTGCAGTAAATCCTAAATAATCTTTGATTTCTTTTAGTAATGTCTCAAAATCTAAGACTTCGCCTTGTTGGTCTAAAATAGCATAAGCGACTTCTATCATTGATAATTCGCTTTTATTTTGTCCTTCAAATCTTTCAAATTCCACGAAAGCCACGTCCTTTCAATAGTCTATTCTTTATCTTACTATATTTAGACAGTAAAAAGCAATTGTAATTTGTGTTCCCCAAGTTTTTCTTGCCCAAGATACAGATCGTATTCTAATTGTAATTTGCCTGAAAATGGTTCTTCTCTGTAACTAATTTGTAATTGACGCGTGACAGTTTCCAATGAAATTAACCCTTGTGGCGTTTGATAACTAGTTTCAAAACGTTCACCTTGGCCAAATTTCATCCGTGTCGTTGTTTCTCCTCTACGAATAAGGGTCACTCCACCTGTTGCATCTATTTTAAATGTAACAGGTATATCAATCTTATCATAGGTTTCTTGGTATTTGATATAATACGATCCGTTCATATAAACAACTTTCCCAATTTCATTAAATACAAAACTTTCAGTAGAGTCGCCTTGTGAAACGGTTGTTCTCATTTCTATTTTAGCAGACACACCTTTACTTAAATCTTTCCCCACTAAAACCAACCCTTCTATTCATGTCATTTTTCTATTCGTTCGTTAATTTATTTAATGCTCTTACTTTTATCCATCAATTCATAAGCGGCATTTAAGATGTCCTCTTCTTGAGGAATCGCAGCATATTCTAAATCTTTTTGATAAGGTACGGGGATCGGTTTGCCCCCGAGACGCTTGATGGGTTTTTTCAATGCATAAAAAGCACTGCTTTCAGCTACTATGCTCGCTATTTCAGCACCGAATCCACTTCGCTTTACAGCTTCGTGAACGATTAAAAGTCTTCCCGTCTTTTGAACTGATTTTACTATCGTTTCTGCATCTAATGGAACCAACGTGCGTGGATCGATAACTTCTAGAAAAATTCCTTCTAGTGCCAATTGTTCAACGATTGCTAAGCTTTTATGAACCATGATTCCTGTTGCAACTACTGTGATGTGTTGACCTACCTGTTTTATATCAGCCACTCCAAATGGAATCACGTATTTTCCTTTTGGAACTTCACTAGTTGTTTGATAGCATAACTTATGTTCATAAAACATCACAGGATTATTGTCTTCAATAGCAGCATGTAACAATCCTTTAGCATCATATGCCGTTGAAGGTTGAACAACTTTTAATCCAGGAATATGAGCTGTCCAGTTTTCTAAGCTTTGAGAATGCTGAGCAGCGTGCCCTGTTCCTGATCCACCTGCTGTTCGCATAACCAATGGCACAGAAACCTTTCCACCATACATATAATGAATTTTTGCGGCTTGGTTAACTAACTGATCTAAAGCAATTGTAATAAAGTCAGAAAATTGAATTTCAACAATCGGTCGCATACCTGTCATCGCAGATCCAACAGCTGCTCCAGCCAATGCGCTTTCTGAAATAGGTGTGTTTCGAACACGTTCGGCTCCGTATTTTTGAACAAGCCCTTTAGTAGCGCCAAATCCACCTCCATAAAGAGCAATATCTTCACCCATTAGAAATACTCGCTCGTCTTTTTCCAATGCTTCGTCTAGTGCTTCATTAATAGCTGCTAAATAGGTTATTTCGCTCATTTCCATCCTCCTTACTCAGCATAAACATTGGTTTCTAAGTCGGCTAATGTTACGTCTTCCATTTTTTTAGCCTGTAGGATAGCCAGTTGAACATTTTTTCTGCTTTCTTCTTTCCATAAACTTAACTCTTTTTCTGAAACTAACTTTGCTTCCAATAGTTGTTGTTTTGCAATTAAAATAGGATCTCGCAACAGCCATTGAGCTTCTTCTTCTTTAGAACGGTATTCTCGTTTATCTGATTTTGAATGTCCCTTAGAACGGTACGTTAGTGCCTCAATTAACGTTGGGCCTTTTTTATTTCGCGCTTTTTCAATCGCTGCAGATGTAGCGTTAACTACTTCTACCCAATTATTCCCATCAATTGTTTTTCCTTCAAACCCATAACTTTCTGCTCGTTTCGACAAAAAAGGAATGTTAACCATTTGTTTGATCGAACTACTCATACCATATTGGTTATTTTCAATAAAGAAAATAACCGGTAAGTTCCAAATAGAAGCTAAATTTAAAGACTCATGAAAGCTACCCTCGTTAGTCGAACCATCTCCTGCATAACACATGACAACCGCAGACGTTCTTTTCATTTGAACAGATAACGCAGCTCCCACTGCAATAGGATAACCGCCGCCAACAATTCCATTCGATCCTAGATTCCCAGTATCACTGTCAGCGATATGCATACTGCCACCTTTTCCGTGATTTGTGCCACCCTTTTTCCCAAATAGTTCCGCCATCATTGCAGACATATCTGTCCCTTTGACTATTGTGTTTGCATGCCCTCTATGAGTTGTAGTCATATAATCCGTCGGTTTCAATAAATAACCACTTCCAACAGCTGTTGCTTCTTGCCCAATAGACAGGTGAGTCGTGCCATGTATTTCTCCTTTTGCAAATAATTTTTCTACTTGTTCATCAAAAAAGCGAATTTCCCACATCAACCGATACATTTTTTCGAAATCCGTTCTTGTTAAACCGGCTTGATTGGGTAAGCTTGGTTCCATTAAGTACACCTCTCTTTCATTTTTGTATTTAGCGTTCTTATTGTTTCTTAGTATAGCCTTTTTGATACAATTGGGTCAATCTATCCTGATAGATTCTAATCAGAATCAACTGTTTTTTCATCACTTGTCTTACTTTTATAGGAGTCTCTATTAAACTTTGGTATAATAATCGTATAACAAAATAAGAATCTTAATAAAGGAAGGAATAGGATGACTTCAATTCAGAAAAAAGACTTTTTAACAAATCAATCTTACGCTCTCTATGACGCTGCTACAATGCCGTTTGAAAATCAAACAATTTCTCATTTTGCCTTATCAGATAGCTTAATAACGAGTATTGGAAAACAACAAAAACAGGCCGCTCTTCATTTTTGGAGTACAACTAATTTAGTCATTCTAGGAATGATGGATACAAAGTTGCCTCACTTGGCAGATGGGTTAGCTGTTCTTGAAGCTAAAAAACAATCATATATTGTTCGTAATTCAGGTGGATTAGCCGTTGCAAGTGATGCAGGTGTGCTAAACTTTTCACTCATTCTTCCCGAAGAAACAACGAATCGTATAACAATTGATGAAGGCTACGACTTCATGTTTCGGTTGATTAGCGAGACACTTAAAGAACATAATAAGACGATTGAAGCTTATGAAATCTCAGATTCTTATTGTCCTGGAGATTTTGATTTGAGTATCAATGGTAAAAAAATTGCAGGGATAGCTCAACGACGGTTAAGGAACGGTGTCGCTATCATGATTTATTTAAGCGTAAACGGAAATCAAAACCAACGTGCTCAAATGCTACAAGATTTTTATACAGCTGGATTACAAAACGAGCAAGTGAAATGGCGCTTTCCAAAAATCAATCCTGATGTGATGGGGACATTAGAAGAATTGCTTGGAGTTCACTTAACGGTTCAAGAAGTAAAAGAAAAAGTTATCCAAACCTTACAAAATCATCACTGTACAATTAAACCTGGAGAATACACACCAGAAATTTTGCACCTTTATGAAGACGGCAAACAGAAAATGATCAATCGCAACATGCAGATGTTAAAAGAATTCGCTCAAAAGGAGTTATTATTATGACCCTTTCCTATGATGCTGAACAATTATTGCCTATCGAACAAGTTTTTCGCGATCCTGTTCATGACTATATTCATATTCAACATCAGCTTATTTTAGACTTAATTGATACCCGCGAATTTCAACGATTACGCAGGATTAAACAACTAGGAACAGCTTCTTTTACTTTCCATGGAGCTGAACACTCTCGCTTTACACACTCACTCGGAGTTTACGAAATTGCTCGAAGAATTTGCGATAAATTTGCTCGCAACTTCCCAGAAAAGACTCCCGGCGATGGCGGTTGGGACGACTCAGAGCGCTTGGTTGTCTTATGTGCCGCGCTGCTACATGATATCGGACACGGCCCGTATTCTCATACTTTTGAACGTATTTTTAAAACAGATCATGAAGCTATAACCGTTGAAATTATCTTGTCTTCTGAGACCGAAGTCAATAAGCTATTAAAAGCAGTAGCTAATGATTTTCCTGCAAAAGTAGCTAGTGTCATCCAAAAAACCTATCCTAACCCACAAGTCGTACAATTAATCTCTAGTCAAATTGACGCAGACCGAATGGATTATTTGCTGCGTGATGCTTATTTCACCGGTGTTAATTATGGAACATTTGATTTAACTAGAATTTTACGTGTTATCCGTCCTTATAGTCAGGGAATTGCTTTTCAAATAGCGGGGATGCATGCTGTAGAAGATTATATTGTCAGTCGTTACCAGATGTATATGCAAGTTTACTTTCATCCTGTTTCGCGTAGTATGGAAGTTATCTTAGATCACTTGTTGAAACGCGCCAAGGAATTATACGAAGATCCAGAAATGCATTTGCATTCTCAAACTGATTTACTCATTCCGTTTTTCAATCAAACTTCTACCTTGGAAGACTATTTAAAGTTGGATGATGGTGTTTTAAACACTTATTTCACACTATGGAGAGATGAAAAAGACCCCATTTTAAGTGATCTAGCCAAACGTTTCCTTGACCGCAAGCCATTTAAATCTGTGCATTTCTCAGAGAAACAAGATCAATCTATCCTACAAAAATTGACAGACCTTATTCAAGAAGCCGGCTACGATACAGATTATTATACAGCTGTCAATAATAGTTACGATCTTCCTTATGATTTTTATCGTCCTAACCAACTGACTAACCGAACACAAATTGAACTGATTTATCCAGACGGATCTTTTGTTGAGCTTTCAAAGGTTAGTGAGATTGTATCTTCTTTAGCAGGAAAGATGAGAGGCGACGAACGATTTTATTTCCCTAAAGAATTTCTAAAACCTAAAACAATTAAAGAAATCACTTTATTTGAACCGATTTACCAAGAATTTAAACGATACATTAAAAATGATGCAATCATTCAAACCACAAAATCACTGGAGGAATAATACGACATGACTATTGAATTAATCGCTATTGATTTAGATGGCACATTATTAACAAATGAAAAGAAAATTAGCTCAAAAGTAAAAGAAACTTTGGCTAAAGTTAAAGAACAAGGCGTCAAAGTTGTCATTTGTACCGGACGACCTTTACCTGGTGTAACGGGTTTTTTAAAAGAATTAAACTTAGAAGAAGCTGGGGATTATGCCATTACTTATAATGGGGCGCTTGTTCAGAAAACGAATGACGGTACAGCTATTGCTCATCATACTATGTCGTTTGATGATTTTTTAGTGGTAGAAGCTATGAGCAAAAAAATTGGCGTTCATTGCCAGACATTAGATGAAAAAGCTATTTACACCACTAATAAAGATATCAGTCCTTACACAGTCCGCGAGTCTTCTTTGGTTAATATGCCTATTAAATATAGAAGCGTTGAAGAAATGGACCCTAACTTAATTATCAGCAAAATGATGATGATTGATGAGCCCGATGTGTTAGATGCTGGAATCGCAAAAATCCCTACCTCTTTTCATGAAAAATATACGGTACTGAAAAGTGAAGCCTTTTATTTAGAAGTATTAAATAAATCTGCTAGCAAAGGACAAGCTTTAAAGGATTTGTCTGATATCTTATCTATTCCTAAAGAGAATATTATGGCTATCGGAGACAATGAAAACGACCGAGACATGCTCGTTTTTGCAGGCATCGGGGTTGCTATGGCTAACGCCGTTGAAGGAATCAAAGCGATTAGCGATTACATTACTGACTCAAATGAGTTAGATGGTGTTGCGACTGTTATTGAAAAATTAGTCCTTAACCAATAAAAAATATCCGCTTAGAAGTCTTTTACATGACTCCTAAGCGGATATTTTTATTTTTGACTAAGTAACTCTCCATTTACAGCATAATTTTCTGGTTGCATTTCATTAAGGATAACATGTACTTTTTCGCTTGGAGCGCCTGTATTTTTCACAACTGCTTCCGTAACTTCTTTAACTAAATTAAGTTTTTGTTCCGCTGTGCGTCCTGCAACTAATTCAATATGAACAAATGGCATCATTATTCCTTCTTTCTTTTTTTTTAATGAGATAGTCAATAAAGCGTTTCATTAGAAATTCTCTCTATTCTTTTGTATACTTAACTTGCACGAAAGATACTAGAAAGGAGTTTTGTTACATGTCAGAATCAAATGTTTTGTACCAAACAACTGCTATCAATACCGGAGGAAGAAGTGGCGAAAGTCATCTACCAGATAAATCTTTTTCGGTACGCGTATCTACACCTAAGAAAATGGGTGGACCTGGACAAGGAAGTAATCCTGAACAACTTTTTGCACTTGGATACAGTGCCTGTTTTAATTCTGCACTAGAGCATATGATGAAAGAAGAAAATGCTACCGGGAAATCACAAGTTACTACTACAATTGAGTTGCTGTCTGATCCGACAGATAACGGTTTCAAATTGGCTGCCACTATGGAAGTAGCTATTGAAGGAAAAGATCTAACTGAAACAAAAGAATGGGCTGATAAAGCTCATGCATTTTGTCCGTACTCAAAAGCAACTAAAGGCAACATCGATGTTACTGTAAAAGCTGTAGAATACAAAGACGAAATATAAAATAATGAACGGATAAAAGAGCTGGGATTTTTAAAGCCGCTCTTTTATTCGTTTTTCTTATTAAACAATGTTTTCTTCCCTATTTTCTAGATACTGTTCAACTGCCCAACGGTGACTGCCACGCTTTAATTTCTTTAACGCTTCAGGAATTGTCATCCATTCGATGCCGTTAAAGTCTTCTAGTGGTTCACCAATCTCTTCCCAAGAATTAATCATGTAAAAGTAAGCAGGATTTTGATAATATTTTTTACGGTAAGTAGAATAAAAATAATCTTCCCCGGCCCCTATATACTCGCCTACTTCTATTTGAAAGCCTAGCTCTTCTATGCACTCTCTTTTAAGAGTTTCTTCGTCTGTTTCTTGTTGTTCTTTTTCTCCTCCAGGCAATAAATAGGATCCATTTGGTGGAGAAACAACAATAATTTCATCTGTTACAGGGTTTACTAGGATACCATAAACTCCAATCCGTATATGATAGTGCTCTGTTTTCAGTCTTTCACCAAAAGTGTGAGTAATCATATCCATTCCCTCCGATTTTTCCAACTCTATTAATCTCATCTTATTCTCATTATTCTAACCGTTTACACTAAAAGAGTCAATTCTATTTTATACATAACGAAAGAGAGGATAGGAAATTTCTACCCTCTCTTTTTCTTATTAAATTCTGAGTGTTTTATATCCTTATTATTCAATCTTTGTTGCTTTACGAAGAGCTTTATTTTGTAGAACACCGTACAATAATATACAGTTAATTGGTGCTAAGATTAAATTTTGAACTACACGTGCCGGAAAAATAACATAAATGGCTTTATCCAGTATAATTTTCAACCATAACGTATTCAAACCTAAATGAACAAATAAGGTGGTTAATAAGACAGCAACAATAACTCTTTCAAGAGTCTTAGGTTTCTTATATAAAACCAAGCCATAAATAACCCCTACTAAAAACGCAGATAGCGTAAATCCTGGAAAGTATAAAGCAACCTTTGGAAACAGCATAATCCCCATGAAATCAGTCATTGCTGCAGCTGTACCAGCAATCCAAGGCCCGTAAAGCATAGCAATAATAGCAACTGGCAAAAAACCAAAACCAATACGAACTATAGGTGTTTCAATAGCTACGAATCTAGTTAATATAATCTCCAGACCCATTAGTAATCCTATAACTGAAATGCTTCTTGCATCAAATTTATTCTTGTTCATTTTGAAGATCTCCTTTTAAGAGCTCCACACATATTGACTATGCAGCGAATGCAAAAACAAAACCGCAAATTACCTGAGCAATTTTTCGTCTGTAAGCAACATTCCATCTCTACAGCACTTAACGCTTCGTTTCCTACTCTGATTATTTGATTAACAAGTTAACTTAACTTGTTAACATAACTAACTATAGCACGGTTTGTAGTGATCTGCCAATCTAAAAATCATCATCCTCACACCATAAGTTAGTTTATACTTAAGATTGTTTGAATCAATTTTACTTTTTCTTTACTAGCTTTTGACTTTGACTAGCATACGCTTTATTCTGCGTTAACTGAACAGTCTAATTAGATGTAAATATTTTGCATTTAACTTATACTAAATGAAATAAACAACATTAAAGTGATCAAGTAGCCTATTCGCATTTCTCAATTTTAATCACCTTATCTTCGACTCTTTCTATAATGATTTTTTCACTCGTTCTTTGTGTTACCTCTCATTCTCTAATCAGCATGAACTAATAGGAGGTTCTTTTTATGAAAAAAGAATTCATTCATTATTATGCTATGCCTTATGAAAAAGTGTTAAAACACTTTGATGTGAATGCTAATGGGCTATCATCAGAAGACGCCCAATTATCTTTACAAAAATATGGAGAGAACACTATCACAAAAAAGAAAAGAATGACTAAAATAATGCTTTTTATCAATCAGTTTAAAAATCCTATTATCGTTATCTTACTTGTCGCAACAGCCGTTTCAGCTATTACTGGAGAGTGGATTGATGCTATGATTATTCTACTAATTATACTTGGAAGTGGATTGTTAAGTTTTTTCCAAGAATATAGCGCAAGCAATGCCATAGAAGAACTGAGAGCTAAAGTACAAGCGACAACTAACGTTTTGCGAGATGGAAAAGTTATAGAAATCCCTTCAAGTAAAATAGTACCTGGGGATATTATTAACCTTTCAATAGGCAGCTTAATTCCAGCTGATGGTCTTATTTTAGAGTGTCTTGATTTTTTTGTTAATCAGTCTATTTTAACAGGAGAGTCCTTTCCATCTGAAAAAAAAGCAACCGTTGTTAGCGAAGATGCTAGTATGGAAGAACGCATTAACTGTGTTTTTATGGGGACTAGTGTTCAAAATGGAAGTGCAACTGTACTGGTTTTAGATACTGGATCGGCTACTGAGTTCGGTAAGATTGCAAAAAAATTAACTTTGCGACCTCCTGAAACAGATTTTGAAAGAGGTATTCGCCACTTTGGCTATTTATTAACTAAGATTATGTTAATTCTTACATTGTTTGTTTTTGCAATAAACGTCTTTTTTAATAGACCTGTGATTGATTCATTGCTCTTTTCAATTGCTCTTGCAGTAGGAATAACACCACAATTATTACCGGCCATCATTAGCATCAATCTTTCGAAAGGTGCTCGTAGCATGGCAAAGGCAGGTGTCATTGTACGTAATATGACAGCTATTGAAAACTTTGGAAGTATGGATGTTTTATGTACAGATAAAACAGGTACGCTAACGGAAGGAACGATTCGTCTTGATGGCGTTGCTGGTTATGATGGTCGCCCTTCTGATGTCGTTTTTAGATTAGCTTATATAAATGCAAGCTTACAAACTGGTATGACTAATTCTCTTGATAAGGCAATCATAGATGCAAAAAGCATCAATATTGGAACTCTAAAGAAAAAGGGTGAAATTCCTTTTGACTTTACTCGCAAGCGTCTCGGAGTAATTATACAAGATGATACCCAGTATCAATTGATTGTAAAAGGGGCTTTTAACAAAATCTTAGACATCTGTCGTTATACTCAATCCGATAATGGATGTGAAATACCACTAGACAAGGATGTACTAACGACTATTCAGAAATGTTATACTGACTGGAGCAATCAAGGTATTAGAGTGGTTGGAGTTGCTCAAAAAGCTATTTCCTTAAAAGAACGTTATACCATTGATGATGAAAGTGACTTAGTGTTCATGGGATTTGTTCTTTTTATCGATCATCCTAAATCAGATATTAAAGAAGTTATTGTTAATCTTAGGCAAAAGGGTGTAAGTTTAAAAATTATTACTGGCGATAACAAACTTGTCGCGATGCATACCGCGCAATCTGTTGGTCTGAAGTTAGAAGGAGTTCTTACTGGAGCTGAATTATTTAAACTAGACGATGGAACCTTATTAAACAGGATTGATAAAATTAATTTATTTGCAGAAGTAGATCCCAATCAAAAAGAGCGTATTATCAGGGCATTAAAAAAGACCAATCATGTTGTTGGATACATGGGTGACGGCATCAATGACCTTCCTGCGCTTTTCGCTTCAGATGTTAGTATTTCAGTAAACAATGCTGTCGATGTTGCGAAAGAGTCTGCAGACTTCGTATTAATGGAAAATAGTTTAAAAATACTGACTCATGGAATTGAACTTGGTCGTATGACTTTTGAAAACACGATTAAATATATTCTTGTAACCACCAGTGCAAATTTCGGAAATATGTTCAGTATGGCTGGTTTATCCTTATTTCTACCTTTTATTCCTTTATTACCTAAACAGATATTGACGATTAATTTTCTAACGGATCTACCAGCAATAAGTATCGCTCAAGACTCTGTAGATTCTGACATATTAGAACAACCACATAGGTGGGATATTCATTTCATTAAAAAATTTATGCTTGTTTTTGGTTTACTCAGCTCTGTTTTTGATTATCTTACTTTTCTTGTTTTATTAATCGGATTCAATGTACAACAAAGTAGTTTTCAAAGTAGTTGGTTTCTATTTTCTATTTTAACAGAACTATTTGTTTTATTAATTATGCGAACCCGCAAACCATTTTATAAAAGTAAACCTGCTCCAATGCTGCTGTATTCCGCTATTGGAGTTGGAATACTCACTTTACTTCTTTCTTATTTAAAACCAATAAATGAAATCTTAACAATAGAACCTGTGAGACCACTTATTTTGCTTTCTCTATTCGGTCTTGTTCTTTTATATGTCATTACGATAGAGACCGCAAAATTTTATTTTTATAAATCAGCATCGCGTTAAAAAATTTCAAAAAAAAGAGCATCCCATCAAAAAATAATGAGATGCTCTTTTTTTACTATTTAAATTCTTCTATTAATTGTTTCGTTTCATCAATCTCTTTCTTTCTTTTGAGCTTTTATATTGCTTTGCTTTTGTTCAAACGAAAAAATCAGCTTATAGATTTACTTGCCTTAAGACGTATGTATTCAC
>JAVWJE010000065.1:0-11963 GCA_036639135.1 Carnobacterium sp.
GAAATACACTTACAAGTATGCTCTATTCCCAAGAAGCTCCCACTTCAAGCGTTAAGAACCGCAAGGTTTAGCTAAGTGGCGAGTAGTTCACAAAGTTATTAAGTGATACATTCTGAAATTGAGAGGTGCCCTAATATGCAATACGAAGCAAAAGATGTAGAAGATTATATTCGTCAGTTGCCAGAAGATAGAAAAGAACCCATAGAAAAAATAAGGAAAACAATAAAGGATAATCTTCCTAAAGGATTTGAAGAAACCCTTATATATGGGATGATAGGTTATGTTATTCCCCATCATATTTATCCATCAGGCTATCACGTTACGCCTGAATTACCTCTTAGTTTTATTTCTTTAGCGTCACAAAAGAACAATATCTCATTTTACCATTCAGGAATATATGCCTTTCCAGAGCTCTTAGAATGGTTTCAAAATGAGTATCCAAAATATGTGAAAACTAAATTAGATATGGGGAAAAGCTGTATCCGCTTTAAAAATATGAATACCATCCCTTATAATCTCATTGCAGAATTGTGTAGAAAAATAACTGTAGAAGATTATTTAAACAAGTACGAAGAAAATGTAAAGAAATAATGTAAAAATAAATTGCTTTTATTTCAAAAAAACTTGAAAAATTAGCATTTTTCACATACAATTTAATGTAAGCAAGTGAGTTCCTTCTAGTGATAAGTTTTCGTCGACTATCATCCTAAAGAGATTCACTTGTTTTCTATTTGTTTAGATAAAAACGTGTTCTGTCGTTTAACTAACAAATAAAAAAAGTAGAATAGTTGTAGGGTAGTGTTTAATCAGTAAAATAGTTGAACTTTACCAAAATAAGTAAAAAAATTAGGAATGAAAAAACTTTTATATAAAAGCTCACTAATAAATAGGAAATTTAATCGGCTATATACGCTTGGTTCCTATCTGTGTAACGATAGTCATGGCGGTGCAGCACTGGCGAAAATGGATGGAGATTATTTTATCTTACCAAATGAAAAAGCCATTAACTAAACCTTGTAAAAGAGAAGATGAACGGCTTAAAATATAAAATGGTTGCCGAAAATGACCTGTTTCGAATGTTAAAATAATAAACCAATAAAAAGTAAAGGATGATAAGATGAAAACAACAGTAGCGTTTGTTTGTGTTCATAATTCGTGTCGATCACAAATGGCAGAGGGTTGGGCAAAAAAACTAGGAAGCGATGTTCTTGAAGTTTACTCAGCAGGGACAGAAAACTATCCTGAGGTAAAACCATTGGCAGTAGAAGTGATGGAAGAAGCAGGAGTGGATATGAGTAGCCAGAAACCAAAATTATTATCAAATATTCCAGCTGAGTTAGATATATTAATAACGATGGGCTGTAATGTAGATTGTCCAAATGTACCAAGTAAACATCGAGAAGATTGGGGACTGGATGATCCTTCAGGAGGAACTATTGAAGATTTTAGAGAAACGAGAAAATTAATCGAAGAAAAAGTAAAAAAATTAATTTTACGAGTCAAAAATAATGAGATGTAATTTAAGATAATTCTCAATAACTAGATGTGACGAAAGGAAAGATTTTCAGCGGACATTTGTGAACCAACCAAACTATTTATATCAGAAAAACGTTGAACTCACTATTCATTCTAAATATGGGTATTGGTTTAGGTTTGCTATCTAATGTATTGGACAAAGCGGCTTGCTGCTTTACTTTTTTATCGCTCAAATCAATTTATTTTGGGAATAGTGTAAATGATTACTAGATTAACTATAAAGGGATAATGAGCTTATACAGCTTATTATCTTTATTTTTTTCTTTCAATTTAACGAAAAAAAAGTCATCTTATGTAAGATAACGCTTTCTTCATGGTATAATATAAGTGAAGAAGCGAGCGGAATACATGGTGGTAGCGATTCATCCGATACTTAAATAAAGAGAGGGTGAGTAAAATGAATGCAAAGTTATCAAAATTTAGCATCGTCTTTTCATTATTGTTACTGTCTTTCTTCCTATTCTCTATGCCAGTTACAGCAGCCAGTTCAAGTTATATTACTAAAGGCAACCCATCCTTTAAAACAGTTGCCTTAACATTTGATGACGGTTCAGATGGAAAAAATATTACTAAAATTCTTCAAACGCTAAAATCAAACAATATAAAAGCAACGTTTTTTATCACAGGTAAAGCTGCTGAAAACCATCCTCAGTGGATCAAATCTATTGTAGATAATGGCCACGATATAGGAAACCACTCATATTCTCATCCGGATTTCACAAAATCATCCGCTGCACAAATCAAAACAGAATTAGATAAAACAGAATCCGCTATAAAAAAAGCTTCCGGGAAAACAACGAAACCGTACTTCCGTGCACCTTTTGGTTCAGTCAATAGCACGATGTTGCAAGCAGTAGGAAGTGCAGGCTATACTAAAACAATCGGTTGGACGATTGATACAGTAGACTGGAAAGGTGTTTCTTCCAGTGCTATTACGACAAAAGTTATGAACAATGCTACTCCAGGAATGATTGTCTTGATGCATGCTGGTGAAGGTGCTACAGGAACTCCAAGAGCTTTGCAAAACATGATTAACCAATTGAAAGCAAAAGGATACCAGTTTGTAACCATCAGCAAAACGTTAACGAGTTCGACAACACCAAGCCCAGCAACCGGCAATCAGTACGTAGTCAAAAAAGGAGACACCCTTTATGCTATCGCTAAATCTTATGGAGTAACGGTCCAACAATTAATGACAGCTAATAAATTAACGAATGCAAACCTAATAAAAATTGGTCAAGTATTAACCATCCCAACCACAACGTATACAGTCAAGTCTGGTGACACACTATCAAAGATTGCTGGAGCTCATGGCATCACACTCCAACAGTTGTTATCAGTCAATTCCATTTCTAATCCTAATCTGATAAAAATTGGGCAAGTCATAAAAATACCAGTAAAAGGCAGTACGACAACGCCGACTAAACCAACTACTCCAACAACAGTGAAATACACCGTTAAAAAAGGCGATACCTTATATGCTATTGCTAAAAAGTATCATGTGACTGTACAACAATTAGTATCTACCAATAAATTACCCAATGCGAATGTTCTTCGTATTGGTCAAGTGTTAACGATTCCAAGATAGTCAAAAAACAGGTAGAATAGAGTTAATCGTTTAGTGAGTATTCATTCAGACTAAACGATTAACTCTTTTTGCTACAAAATAATAATCAAAATGAGAGGAGGAAACAGACACGTGAATAAAAAGCGAACCAATGCTCTTTTATTTCAAGGAAATTTTAATAAAAAGCCTTATTTTGAAGGATGGTATTACAAACAAGTGTCTAATAATGGCAAACAAATTATTAGCTTAATTCCAGGAATTAGCCTTAGTGAAACCGACTCACACAGTTTTGTACAATACATTTTGACCATTCATGGAAAGGATAATAAAAAAAGAACCGAGACTGGCTACATAAGTTATCCGTTGAGTTTCTTTGAGTATCAACAAGATCCGTTTCAAATAAAAATTGGTCCGAATGTGTTTACTGAATCTAAAGCAGAAGTTAGTCTGAATAATGAAAAAATAACCATAGAAGGAACCATTAGATTTGGAGAGTTTACGCCTATTAAACATACGGTGTTAACACCTAACATAATGGGATTTTTTTCTTATTTTCCAATGATGGAATGCTTTCATGGTATCGTGAGCATGAATCATTCTTTAACAGGGTTCTTGACTATTAACGGAGAAATCCTTGATTTTTCAGCTGGAAAAGGATACATCGAAAGAGATTGGGGAAAATCATTCCCACGTGAATATGTCTGGATCCAATCGAACCATTTTGAAAATAATGACACAAGCTTATTTTTTTCAGAAGCGCATATTCCATTTATGAAGACGGCTTTTCAAGGGTTTATCTGTAACCTAGTTGTAGATAAAAAAGAATACCGTTTTGCAACTTATCATCGAGACAGCTGCAAACTTGAAAAAGTAAATGACCAACTCGTTAACATTACCTTGGAAAATAAAATCGCAAAACTACGGATAGAAGCTGAGATAACGAATCCAGGAGAACTAATAGCACCGACTGTCTCTGGTATGCAAAAGGTGATAAAAGAAGAGTTAGGCGGTAATGTGAAACTATCCTTATATGTAAAAAAAGAAAAAACTCTTTATCAAGATGAAACAACCTCTGCAGGTATAGAAATAGTAAACCATGCACAAGACTAATGAGAAAATAAAAAATAGAGCAACTAAGTTTTTTCTTAGCGGCTCTGTTTGACTAATCAATCGTATTTAGTGGTATTTTATCTGTATCCGTTTTGGAACTTGTAGGTTTTCGATCAGCCTTAATCGTTTTGAATAAATCAAAAATTGGAACGAGCAGAGCGGCTGTAAAACCACCTGAAAAGCCATTATTGTAAAGATTCATTCCAGCATGTAGGTAACTAATATTTAGAACAATCGCCATGTGAAACGCTCCAGCGATAAATCCAGCAAAAGAACCATAATAACCCGCAATAGGAGCCAAAGTTGTCCCGAATAAAGCAGCTAATAGCGCTGAAGTCGAATGAATTTCTGCTACGTTGAAAAGACCAACGACAAAGACACCTATGAAAATTGGAAGAACATTTTTAATGTGTTTTCCTGAAGCACCAAAACCAACAATAGTGAAGATTCCACCTATGATTGGTCCGTTTAATTCTCCACCGACTGCTAAAACATAACCAGTAGATAGCATACCCAGTAAAGACATATTCATTAAAACCAATCCAAAATGAAATGAGTTGGTAAAATCAGTCATTGATTGTCCTGATTGAGTGAACAATTGACGGTAACCATTGAAGCTCCACTTATTTAAAGCAAATCCAATCAAGAAAAGAGTAGAAAATAAGCCATATAAGACAATAATAAAGGCACCATTATTTCCTGTAGAAACCAGTTCAATAGCATCTATTTTTATACCAAAACTTCGAAGGATAGAAATAAAGAGCATGCCAATGATTCCAGCTGTAAATCCGATATTGTACAAACTAAAACCCTTATGAAAATGAATAAAGTGGTTTGCTAAAGGGGTGAGAACAAATCCAATTAATAACCCGGCTATGACACCTAGCATGACTCCCCACTTTAGTGGCAAATCAAGATTGAAGGTAATTTCACTGACAATAGGTCCTAAAGAAGTACCAAAAAGAGCGGGCAATAAATGTTTTGAAAAAGGGTTTCTTATAACTTTTGCATAGGCGTAAACACCTAAAATAATAGGAAGCGAATTATAAAGGTTTTTACCAAATAATGAAAACCCTGCAACAGTAAAGAGTGCTGCGATGACAGGACCCGTTATGTTTGATTTGCTAAATCGGACAAGCAGCAAAGTTTTAAAAGTCATCAAGGAAGCATTTAAAAGAGCCGATCCAATATTGGCTAATTCAAAATAATCGGTCACTAGTTTTGCTGGAGAAGTAAGGATAATCAAACTCCCTACCCAAAGTTCTTTGGGACTATTAAAAATAAAAGCTAAAATCAACAAGAATGTAGCAAAAGCAATGAATATGTAGTATTTTAGGCGTTCGGATACCCCATCGTTTAATTCTAGTGCAATCTGTTCTGTCTGTTTAAATTTATATTTATCCATTTGTCATCTCCTTTTTATAAAATTCAATTAAAAACCCATGTAAAAAAATAAAAAAAGACAGCATAATAAGGGTTTGGCGTCGACTATTTGAGTGAAGACGTTAGCACATTAAGCAATGTGTTGGGTCTTTTCAAATGCAGATCGGTGTCAAACTCTAATTTCACTGTCTTTTACAACTAAGTCAATTGAGTTCCAGAAAATAATATATATTTTTTTAAGAATAACATGAAAATAAAACAAAAACAATATTTTTTATTTTTAAAAAAAATTATGTGTATTAGTGAGATAGATTATTTTAATGAAAGAAAGAGGGATAAACATGATTGTGAATGGGTACCAACTAGCATTTGTTATTTATGATTCTTATTCTTTAAAAGACAAACGAAGGGTCATGAAAAGCATTATAAAAAAAATGCACACTAAATACAATATCAGTATTGCAGAAGTAGGTAAACTGGATAAATTAAATCAAGGAATGCTTGGCATCGCTATTGTAGGAAATGATGCTGTATTTTGTCAAAAAGTATTTGATCAAGTTTTGAATGAGATAGAAGCAAATTATGAAATAGAGGTACATGAGATACAAAAATATTGAATAAAAAAAGGTTAACTAGCGTGATGCCTAACTAGTTAACCTTTTTGATAATAACTACTGTCCTGCTGACTCTAATGCCTCAATAGGAAATGGAGTTTGCGCTCTGATCGTTAAATAATTCTCTTTATACGGATGATCTGATTCCTTATGCCAAGGCTTAACGTGTCCACTATAATGGATCAATGCGGGCTCTTGACGAGCTTCAGCATACTCTATTTGCCCAATCTTTGTAGGATGATCTTTTTCGTTTGATAAGATATAAGCCTGTGCGTTCCATTTAGGGTGCAAGATTAACCAACGATCATGTAAAATAGCATTCAATGCATCTTGGTCATGAAATCTCAATTCATCTTGGTTTGTTAAAGCAAATGTTAAAACTTGTTCTGATATTTTTTCAGCACGCCACTTATCGATGTCAATAATCATAACGCCGGAATTAAAATACGTATTGCTTTCCGCATCAATTTCCATGGCATCTAATCGCTGATGAAATCCAGCATCTTCTACAGCTGCTGCTAAGTTATCACCTAAATCAATAGACCAAATGTCTTCTATAGGTTGTAATGCTACGATATCGCAGTCTAAGTAAATAGCTCTTTTTATATCGGTGCTTTTTAAAAAATTTGGAATAGCAATCCGGAAATAAGCAGTAGTAGGAATACGATCACTCTCAACCATATCATCAAATTCTAGTGTATCAATTTGCAAATAGCTAATCGTAGCATTGTATTCATTTACCATTCGGTTAAGCTTTTCTTTTGAAACTAATGTAATATGGTCATCAATTACATAAAAATTTAGGATTGTTTCACTCTTTTTTGTTTGCAAGAGAGACAAAAATAATGTTGCTAGATGTGGCATAAATTCTTCATTTGCGGCGGATACAATGGTTACTTCAGATTCATCAAACATAAGTAATATCTCCTTTTTTAAAAATAAATGATTCAATCAATTGTGCCGACAATAATAGGGCACACCTTTATTCTTAATCATATGTGAATAAATCAGGAATAGCAAAGGAAACGATTATTTTTAAGGTGAGTCTACCGTTTCTAAATGGCGAGTAATGAGTAAAAAAATAAAAATAGAAAACTTCTATAAGTGAGTAGCCTGTTTATCTAATCAAGCATTTTTGTTAGAGATACATGCGATAGGATTAAAAGTGTCATTTTTAGACTAATCTATCAAATGATAACCAAAGAACTCAATTGAAATGTGAGTTTTAGACTTATTTTACTAAAAGAAGAATATGGAGTATGATAGAAAAGTTGGAATAGACCAATAGGAGGAAGTCAATTGATTCAAATAGTTAAATCATATGAAATTAAAGGTGTTCCAAGAGAGCATCTAGTAGATTGTCTGATGGCTCATAAAAAAGATACCTTACTTGAAATTGCAAACAATCATTCTGTTTCCGTTAAAAAAAGCCACACAAAAAAGGTCATTGTAGCTGAATTATCTAAACAGATCATCGATCAATTTGATCAAGCTTATTTGTTACTTAAAGAGGATGAAAAGAATGGATTACGGATGCTGGCTAAAAAAGGGAATGCAGAAAATTTCTCTATTCAAGAAATGGCTCAACTCAATTTACAAGCAAAAGGGTACGTTTATTTTTTTGCAGAAAATCAGCACATTAATCTAGTTGTGCCAGTAGAAATAGCTGAAAAAGTAACACAACAATTCGTTCAACCTATTAAAGAAGAAGAGTTGTCTGTAGCCCATTGGTTTTTAAAAACGAAAGAAGCGGTAGAAAGCATCTACACTCAGTGTTCAGTATCTCATTTGACAACAGCATGGAATAAACATGCAGCCCAGAAGTTAACGAATGACGAAGCAGAACAGTTTTTCAATTAAATCTTATTTTTAAAAATAGAACAATGAAACCCATAGTTAGGAGCCATAAAATGAATCAGCCGAAGTTAAAAGAAGTAGAAATAAGGGAAGTAAACCTAGTTGAATTAGTGCAACTGAATAAAAAAGATGCGATGTTAGCTATTGCAAAAAATAAAGGTGCACAAGTAAAAAAAAGCCACACAAAAGTTAAAATAGCAGAGGATCTAGCTAAACAAATAAAAGAAACTTTTTTAGAACAATTAAGTTACTTACGCTCTAAAACAATGACTATCATTGAAATGATAACTAATCAAACCAACTTAACACCGGTTAAATTATCACAAGAACAACAAACAGAATTAAGTGTTTTAGAAAGGGAAGGCTACCTTTATATCAATAAAGATACCGAAGAGGTTCTTTCAATTTCATTAGCGTTAGAATTGAAAGAATTCATGAAGGAAATAAAAATGGATGACTCTAATTTTGAAGCATTAAAAAGCAATCAAAAATTGGTTGATTATACACTAGCATTGACACATATGTATGGCGTTTATCCTATCAAACAATTATTAAAAGTTTGGAATACGAACCAGACAAAGTATGTAGAAATAAAAAATCTGTCTGAAAAATTGTCTCAAATAATTGCTAAACAACCTGATATTAATTGGAATGGAACCATTATTTATGATCAATCTTTTTTTAATGAACAAGATGCTTGTTCTTTTTATGATGTGTTGCATTCTCGTAAAGTACCTTACTTCATGCCTTCAAAAGAGGACTTGAAATTGTATACAGATGTTGCAGTCAATAAATGGTCGCCTTATTATCTAAATATTCATAATTTCATCCATTTAAAAGCTTATGATAAACAAACAGAAGAAAGATTGATGTCTGAAATAAATCAAGCCGTTATTTTGGGTGTTCAACCAGATAAGGTTTATGAGTCATTATTTAAAATGGGTCTGACATTTAATACAGAAGAAGAAGTCATCACATTCGTTCAATTATTCCAAGAATTATCTAACCATACAAGAAAATGGAACTACCGAGGATGGACTCCAAATGAAGTAGAGCGTCTTCAAGAAAATAAAACAGTTAAAAAAGCGCCTATTAAAGTTAATAAAGTAGGTAGAAATGAGCCATGTCCTTGTGGCAGTGGCAAAAAATACAAGAAATGCCACGGTTAAAAGAATAAAAAAGTAAGACTAGAAAGTCTGATAAAGACCCGATTAACAGCTTTCTATCTTTTCATTTGATAAAAAGTAAAAAAATGAAAAGATAGAAAACATATAAAAAAAGAAAAGATTTAATTAATTTAATTAATAAAGCTATACTAAATTCGACTATAATAGATAAGAGAGGAGTTAACTTATGAAACGTGGCACATTTCAACTAATGAAATCTGTGAATAAATCTACGATATTAAATAAAATACGCCTATCAGAACCTTTGTCTCGCGCTCAAATTGCTCAAGAAACAGGTATTACACCTCCTACAGTTAGCAGCGTTGTCAAAGAATTAATCGCTGAGAATTTAGTTGAAGAAAGTATACTTGGAGAGTCAAGAGGTGGCAGAAAGCCAACAATGCTTTTGATTAAACGTAATGGTCATTATGTCATCGGGATAGACGCTGGATCAAACTCGATTAAAGGTGTAGCTACTGACTTAGTGGGAACGATTCTAGCTGAAACAGAGATTCAAATACTGCCTCATGTTAGTAAAAAATATTTTTTACAAACATTAAAAGAAGTTGTCCGAACGATATTTACTGGGATTGAAGACAAGAAAAAAATACTCGGTATTGGAATAGCTATGCATGGAGTAGTAGACATTTCATCTGGTGTGTCACTTTATTCTTCAAATTCAGGTTTACGTGATATTCCTATTAAAGAAGAACTTGAAAAAGAATTTAATGTGTTAGTGATGGTGGAAAACAATTCTCGTGCAATGGCATTAGGCGAATACTGGTTTGGTAATCACGAAGAGGTAGACAGTTTTGTGACGATAAATATTGGAAGAGGCGTTGGATCAGGTATTGTAGATAAAGGAAGACTTTATTACGGTGCACAAGATATTGCTGGAGAAATGGGACACATGGTCATGGATTTGAATGGCAGAGTGTGTAGTTGTGGCAATAAGGGTTTCTTTGAAACGTTTGTTACTGGTGAAGCAATTGTTAGAAGAGCTAAAGAACAGATCAAAGAAGCACCTATTGATTTAACAGCTGAAGATGTTTATGCGTATGCAAAAGAAAATAAAATAGAATACTTGAATGTTTTGGAAGAGACTGGCCAGCTTATAGGTATGGGAGCAGTAAACTTAATCCATATGTTGAATCCCAACAAAATTGTTTTAGGAGGCGGAGTCTTAAATAGTGCAGAATTTCTTATGCCTGTTATTTGCCAAACGATTCAAGAACGAGCATTGACCCAACGAGCTAGAATGAATACCATTGTCGAGGTTTCAATGTTAGGGAAAAATGCGACAGTGTTAGGTGCAGCTGCATTATTATTAACAAAAATCTTTTAAAATTAACAGAGATCAAGCTTTTAAAAAAGTGAATCTTTGTTATTTTGTTAGCTAATATTTTTTAAAGTAAAGTACTAACAAATGAGACAACACGCTTTAGAATAATAATTAAGATGGAGAACATTAAGGAAGCTTTCTATTGCAAAAAAAGGAGTAGAGAGAACAAAAATACAATCGATATTTCGTCTAACAATTAGTTCTAACAGTAAGTAGGTTGAGATCTACAATAGGCAATTGTTCGTTTTATCCAGTTTAAATTTATAGAAATGAATTCGCTCTCAATTCATTCGAATAAGGTGATTTATCCTTTTTTTGAAAAAAATAGGTGCAGATGGTATTCGTCTAGATAATGGTTTTGCAGGAAGTGAAGAACCAGTTAGGACATTTAATCCACAAGGGTTAAAAATAGAACTGAATAGTAGTAACGGAACAAAATGTTTAGAGAATATTTTAAGTTTTCAAGCATAACCGTCTAAAATGGCTTTAAATTACAAAGAGAATTCTCTATATGGATCAACTTAACTGACTGCATAATGATTTCTCTTTTTGTTTGATAACACGATAATAGAAGAGTTGAGCCTTTTTTTATTTCAGTTGTCCAAAATTAAGAGAAACGGACAAGAAGATAAGTTTATTTCATCAATTGGGCGACTTTCAACTCAAAATGGAACAGTTATTTACAGCAGTAATTTGTCCATAATCAACTTTATAGGTCATCGAATAGGTCATCAAATAACTATTAATGAGCTTTTTATCACTACACCTTAAGTATTCAACATGATTGTCTATTCAATGAAAAAGAAGTCCTCATAAAAAGGCTCTTCAAGAGCGATTTTATGAGGGCTTCTAATGAAAAAAATTTAATTCAAAATATATTTTTCTATTGCTGAAGCGACGCCATTTTCATTATTCGTACCTGTGACATCATCAGCGATTTTAAGTACGGCTTTATCAGAATTTCCCATAGCAATACTCTTACCTGCAAAACTAAGCATAGATAAGTCGTTATCATGATCTCCTATCGCCAATACATCTTGTTGGTCAATGTTTAAACGTTCACACAATGATTTAAGTGCATTGCCTTTGCTGGCTGTGCTGTTTAAAATCTCAAAAAAGTTTGGACCACTTTTAATCGCATGGAATTTTGAAAAAAATTCTTTTGGAAGTTTTTTAATAAAGTTATCTAGTTTTGATTGTTCTTCACTAAAAATGGCTTTTGAAGGCACAAATTTATCCGGAAGATCGTATACATTACGATAGTACAATGGAGCGTTATTATAATAAGCTTCTTGTACAGTATATTTACCAATGTGTTGGTTAGGTGTATAGATTGAATGCTCATCATCGAAATGAACAGAACAACCAGCACGTTCACTTAAGAGATA
>JAVWJE010000066.1:0-11559 GCA_036639135.1 Carnobacterium sp.
ATATCTGGTAAATTGTACAACGATCCATAGGCATTAAATATCACACTTGGGAATACTTGGTACCCAATCAATAAACCAATAATGGTTCCCATGACACTCGCAAGTGAAGCATACACAAGGAATTTTTTAGAAATGTCCCAATTGGTATACCCCAATGCTTTTAATGTTCCAATTTGCAATCGTTGTTCGTCTACCATTCTTGTCATGGTTGTTAAACAAACTAATGCAGCTATTAGAAAGAAAAATACTGGGAATACTTGAGCGATAGCAGATATGCGTTCTGCGTTATCACTGTACTCTTTGTAGCCAGGATTTACAGTTCGATCAAAAACAAAATATTCTGGTCTTGCGAGATCAGCTAATTCTTGTTTTGCATCAACTAAATCTGCTTCGCCATCTGAAATTTTTTCTAATGCGTCTTTCTTCTTGGTTTCAAATTCTTTTGCTGCTTTATCGTAATCTGATTGGCCTTTATCTAATGTTTCTTTTGCTTCAACTAATTCGGTTTCCCCTGTAGCTTTTTCAGTTTTTAAGGTTTCTCGACCTTTAATTAGTTGGTTCTCACCATCGATTAATTCTGCTTCGGCTTCTTGAATCGTCTGATTACCCTTGTTTATTTTTTGTTGGTTTTCAGCAATTTCATTTTCACCAGCAGCTAATTTTTCTCTAGCACTTGCTCTTTGTTGTTCAAATGACTCTTTTGCTTGGTTTAACTGAGTTTGAGACGCTTCTAATTCAGCAAGTTTACTGTTTAGTTCAGGTTCGCCTGCTTGAATCATTTTTCTTTGTTCATCCAGTTTAGCTTGATTTTGTTTAATAGCTTCTTTACCGTTAGCTAACTCCGTTTTGGCTGTTTCTATTCTTATTTTGCCTTGATTAATTTCTTCTTGTTTAGCTGCTAACGTACGTTCACCTTGGGTAATTGACCCTGTTACTGCGGATAAAGTCCCGTTTATTGCTTCTGCTGACCCAAGCGTTCCAGCAAAGAAACTGGTTAGTTGTTGTGTTAATGGAGTGTTAAACATCTTGTCTGCTTCTTGAGCTTTTGCAAGAGCTTCAGCTTGTTCAGCCTCAGTGATTTCACCAACTGGTCTTTGTATTAAGTTCCCAAAATAACCAATAAGTGCGTTTACGTGAGGTTTTTGATTTTCAATCGTTTGTTTGGCTTGGTCTAACTCTTTTTGGCCTTGCTCGAGTTGTTTCTTTTGAGCTACAAGTTCTTGTTCGCCTTGAGTTATTTCATTCGATTTAGCATTTAAAGTAGCTTGTCCCTCTTCAATCGCTTTTTTACCATTCTCGATTTCAGCTTTCTTTTCATTAATTACATTAAAACCTTCATCTAATTTTTGTTGGTTTACAGCTATTTCTTGTTCTCCAGCTGCTAATTCGGCTTCAGCTGATTTTTTTTGTTCATTAAATATTTTTTTTCCTTTATCTAGCTCAGCTTGTCCAGCTGCTAGATTTGTTTTTTGTTTGGCTAATTCATTTTTGCCATCTTCTATTTTTTTACCATTTGCTTCAATTTCAGCTTGTGCATCACTGATTTCTTTATTGAAGGTTTGAAGACCGTCTTCGTATTCCGCTCTACCTTCAGATAATTCTTTTTTCGCTTCGTCTAACTTTTTTTGACCGTCTGCTAATTTTTCTTTTGCTTCATCGAGTTCTTTTTGACCTTTATCGATTTCGACTTGTGCTTCTTTTTGAATACTTTCTAATCGTTTTTGTGGCAACTCTTTTGTCATATTCTCAATTTCAGTTTGATACTCAACAACTTTGTTTTCATATTCTTCTGAATACGCTTGTAATGATTTTGTATCTGAAAAATTTAAGTAAGCTTCCGTGTATACATCTAGTTTAAAGTTTCCTTCTGGAATCACTGCAAAACCATCTAATGTTCCTTTTCCTACTGTACTATTTCCTCTAGAGAAATTTTCAATATATTGTGGACTATTTACAAAACCTACAATTTTGTAGTTTGTAGTCGTCAATTTTTCAGATAAAGGATTTTCTTTATCATCTGTTGAAAGTTCAACTTGATCGCCAATAGCATAACTTGATTTATACGCTTCAGTTGCATCTAATGCAATTTCACCTGATTTGCTAGGTAATCTACCAGATACAAGTGCGTACTGATTGGATTTTTCCGTCGCATTTTTAGGGTGACTAAAAACCTTTGTAACTAATCCACTGTCTTCTAGAATAACGTCTTGACTGTACGCTCCACTTACAGTCGCATTTTTCACGGATTTAAGCTGTTCTATATCATAGTCTTCTAGACCATAGGTTGAGACCACTTTAAGATCCATTAAATTTTTCTCTCGATAATAGTGATCAGCTGTATCAATCATATTCGGTCCAGTTGCTTTAATTCCAGCAAAAAATGCAACACCTAAAGTAATAATCGCAAATATTGAAAAGAAACGAGCTTTTGATTGCCATATCTCTTTGAAAATATCTTTCCATAATGCTTTCTTTTTCATTTCGTCTGCCCCCTTACCATTCGATATCTGCAACAGATGAAGGATGAGGGTTCAAAGTTATTTTACGCACTTTAGCATTGTTGATTTCAATTATTCGATCAGCCATTGGCGCAATCGCTTGATTGTGTGTAATTACAATGACAGTTGTTCCTGTGTTGGCGCAGGTATCCTTTAATAATTTTAAAATCTGTTTTCCCGTTTCATAATCTAAAGCTCCTGTAGGCTCATCACAAAGCAATAATTTGGGTTGCTTTGCTAACGCACGGGCAATTGCTACGCGCTGTTGTTCGCCTCCCGAAAGTTGTGCTGGAAAATTATCCAAACGTTCTCCTAGTCCAACTTCGTATAAGACTTCTTTGGCATCTAATGCGTTTTTTGATATTTCTGCAGCTAGTTCAACATTTTCTTTAGCCGTTAAATTAGGAACTAAATTATAAAATTGAAAAACAAAACCTACATCATCTCTTCTATATTTTGTGAGTTGTTTTTTATTAAACTGAGCAACATCTACTCCATCAACTTTAACTTGTCCTTCGTCAGCTTGATCCATACCACCTAAAATATTTAAAACGGTTGATTTACCGGCTCCACTAGGACCAACGATAACGGCAAATTCGCCTTGTTCAATTTCAAAAGAAATCCCATCATTAGCAGAAATAATAGTATCGCCCATTTTGTATCGTTTATATTCATCAATAATTTCTACAAAAGCCATTTTATACCCCTACATTTCTATTGTTCATTTTTAGTAACGAAGGTCATTATAACATAAAGCCAGTTAAAAAATCACCTTAGTGATTTTTCTAACTGGCTTCAGTATTTCTTAATTAGTTTAGTCAAACCCAATAAAATCTCCTGTAATAGCGTCAATATGAACATCATCATTGTCTTTATCGCTACCTTCTATATCCACTTCATAGTAGACTTTGCCATTCTTACTGTCTAATGACCACTCTTTAGCATAACCACTTCCAACTTTGTCAAGAGCTGTTTTCATTGCTTCTTGAGGTGTGACGATCCCTTCTAAATCTAAAACATCATCATCAATTTCATCATCTCTATCATCAGTATCTTGTTTAACGATTTCTCCAGTCATAGCATCAACATTTACTTCTACTTCATTTTTATCGTTAAATCCTTCAATTTGATAAACGTAACTATTTGAATCATTGTCTATACCAACAGAAGTAATTTTAGCATCTGGGAACGTCTCTTTAAATTTGTCTACTGCTTGTTCCATGCTTACATCAAATTTTTTGGTTGCTATTCCTTTAGTTGAAGTATTGTTCATGTCACTACTTTCAGAACTAGAATCTGTAGAACTCATTGCTGAAGAACTTGATTCCATCATACTTGAAGTATCCATCTTGTCACTTGACTGCATCATTTCTGAAGAGGATTCTGTTGAAAGAGTTGTGTCATCGTTTGGCGTATCATTGCCACACGCCACCAGTACTAAAGAAGTTGCTAAAGTTGCTGCTGCGATTAAGGCTTTTTTGTTCGCTTTTGTTTTCATTCTATTTTCTCCTCCTATTTTTTAATTAGTCTAGTCTTTTATTTAACTATAGTAGCTATTCTATTTAACACGTACATCTCTTAACTACTTTTCTATTGTTAATTACTATTATATAATAGGCTTCATCAGATTTAAAGAAAAATGCCTTATCTTATAGATGTAAAAAAAGATAAATTCAGAGCATTTACAGTTTTCTCTATTTCGTCTCGTTCAAATGGTTTATTTAGATTGAAATTGTTAAATACAACAATCAGAAGTTTACCCATCTTGGTGAATGAGCTTTGAAGTTTAGCTCTTTTAAAAAATTCTAAAGTATCTTTAGGGTTTAAAGTACGAAAATGGATGAGTTTACATCTTTCTTTGCTCCACTTGTCCAAAATTAGGAGGGGAGGGACAAGATTGAATTTTTATTTCATGAACTGAGCAGTTTTTAACTTAGAATAGACGAGTTGAGTGTTATGTCAAAATAACTTGTCCATAATCAGCTTTTGAGTCATCGAATCGGATACGAATTCTTATTTTTCGCAAAAAAAGAGGTGTTAGTGCGTTTTTAATCACTAACACCTTAACTATTTAGCCTAAATATCTCTTCATTGAAAAAGAAATGATAAAATCTATCTGATAAAATGATAACCCGTCAGATAGGATAAAAAACATCCTATCTGACGGGTTCCCATTTTCTTATTGAAACTTGATAATGATTTTTAAATTATTCATTTAATTTGCTGTGTTTGTGGCCGTATAGGAAATAAATGACTAGCCCTAATGCGACCCAAAGAATAAACATGACCCAGACTGATAGGGATAGTTGGAACATTAAATACAAACAAACTATGATTGATAAGATCGGAAAGAATGGAACCCAAGGAACTTTAAATTCTCCTGGTTTGGGTTGACCGTAGTCTTTTCTTAATTTTAGAATACCTGCTGCAATGATAACGAATACCATTAATGTAACAATATTCGTTATGGCTGCTAATTGGTCTAAAGGAACTACTCCAGCTAGTATAGAGGAAAGAATTCCAACTACTATTGTTGCATTATGAGGCGTTTTTGTTTTTTCATTTACATGGCTAAGTCCAATAGGCAACAAGCCATCTCGACTAATCACATAAACTAAACGCGCTAATCCATAAGTCATAGAAATTAAAACAGTCAATAAGGTTAATATAGCCCCGACAGAAATCATACCAGCTATTACGTTATGTCCGATAAAGCGCATAGCAAATGCTACAGGATCTTTTACATTTAGCTGCGTATAAGGAACTAAACCTGTCAAAACTAACGTTACTCCAATGTATAACACGGTTGCAATACCAAGTGATCCGATAATTCCCCTTGGAACATCTTTTTGCGGATTCTTTACTTCTTCAGCAGCTGTACTCACCGCATCAAAACCTAGAAAGGCAAAAAAGACAATAGCTGCACCCGAACTAACCCCTTTTAATCCAAACGGCATAAACGGTGTCCAGTTAACTGGTTTGACATAAAATATTCCGATTAAAATAAATAAAGCAATCAAACTAAATTTTACGATGACCATAATATTATTTAATCGTAAAGCCTTTTTGGCTCCTTGTATGACTAAGTAAGTTACTAGTAGTGTAATTACTACAGCAATCACGTCAACGTAGGTTCCATTGGTTGAGTTGTAAGATGCTCGTAAAGCTTGTGGAAAACGAATGCCCATTCCTTCCAAAAATCCATGAACATAGCCTGACCAACCAGAAGCAACTGAGGCATTAGCTAAAAGATATTCGCAAACAAGTAACCAACCAACTAACCAACCAACTATTTCCCCAAAAATAGTGTAAATATACCCGTATGCTCCACCACCAATTGGCACTCTAGAAGCAAATTCCGCATAGCACAAAGCTGATAATGCACATGAGAAAGCTGCTATCACAAAAGATAAAATCAAAGCTGGACCTGCAGTATTCGCTGCTGCAGTTCCTGGGATAACAAATATTCCTGTTCCAACAATGGCTCCTAACCCTAATAAAATTAAATCGAACGTTTTTAATTCTTTTCTTAAAAATGACTTAGATTCTGACACTGTATTTAATAACTTTTTACGAAAAAGCTTCATTCTTCAACCTACCTATCTTTTATGATTTCAGATAACCTAAAAAAATTCCTCCAACGATAACTAACACACAACCTAAAATAATAAATTTAAATTCGCGTTTGGATTTTGTTTCTCCAAGAAACCATATTCCACCTAACGTCGAAATAATGATCCCCATTTGTGACAGAGAAAAACTAACCGCTAAGCCAATCTTCTTCATAGAAATCAACATGAATATATTACCTATTCCCCAAATGAGACCAGTGAGAATATTTCGTACAGTAAAATGATTCCAAACTTTTTCATTTCTAGAAAAAAACAAGGCTCCTATTACCATTCCAATTGATTGTGGCAATATAACGGCTAATGCATCTACTCCAGACGCGTTAATAATAATCGTATAAGAAGCGTATCCTATTGTGGATAAGGTTAAAGCTTTTATCCAAGCTTTCTTTACGGAACCGGCTTCGTAACCAGAATCTTTGGTATCGCTGATTGTCGTAAGACGAACACCTGTTATCAAGAATGCTAATGCAAGTATACCTAAAAATAAGTCTCTAGTACTTGTCCACTCACGAAACAATAAAACGCCTGCTAATGTGTTAGCCATTAATTGTAACCCAGTAGAAACCGGTAGTGTATTTGATACACCCATCAATTTCATTGACTGAAATTGCTTGTTTTGACCGAGTGTCCAAAACAAGCCTGATATTAGTCCGATAATAATAATTTTTATTTCAAAAGCAGGTTGATAAATTAGATAAACACCGATTGCAAATACGAATGATCCAATTGTCATGCCTAAAGTTTGTTGTTGTGCTGTTCCACCTAATTTTCCACTAACCAATCCAATACTACCCCAAGCAAAAGCTGGAATGAGCGCAATGAGTATCTCCATAATATCCCTCTATCCTATTCTCTTTTCTTTCAACTGCTCTATCATAACAAGGATAAGAGGTATTCTACAACATATAAATGGTTTCAATGCTTTTTTTTATTCGTTTCATAGAATTGGCAGCCAAAATATGCTAAGCTAAACAAATCAATTTGTCCAATAGAAAAGAGGAATAGTCATGACAGATTACGATGTAATCGTAGTTGGCGGTGGCACGAGTGGTATGATGGCAGCAATTTCAGCAGCCGAAAATGGTGCTAAAGTAGCCGTCGTCGAAAAAAATAAAACACTTGGTCGTAAGTTGCTTGTAACTGGCGGAGGTCGGTGTAATGTAACCAATAATCGCGACAAAGAAGAAATTGTTGCACATATCCCTGGAAATGGTCGTTTCCTTTACAGTGCTTTTCATCAATATGATAATTACGATATTATGGATTTCTTTCGTTCAAACGGTGTTGCTTTAAAAGAAGAAGATCATGGTAGAATGTTTCCCACTACCGATAAATCTCGTACCGTTTTAGAAGCTTTAATCGCTATTATGGATCGATTAGGAATTATTGTTTATACAGATGCTCCAGTCGAAACCGTTTTATATAAAGATAAAAGAGTTACTGGATTGATTCTTGAAGATGACCGCGAATTATCTGCTGAATCCATTGTTCTTTCAACTGGTGGAAGAGCGATGCCAAGAACCGGTTCAACAGGCGATGGTTACAAGTGGGCTAAAAAGGCAGGTCACAGTATCAAACCACTTTATCCGACAGAGGTCCCTGTCTTATCCGATGAATCATTTATTCAAGATAAAATCTTACAAGGGCTTTCTCTTCGAGATATAAAGTTGAGTGTTTTAAATAAAAAAGGTAAAAAAGTCATCAGCCATCAAATGGATATGATTTTTACTCATTTTGGCATTTCAGGCCCAGCAGTTTTGCGTTGTTCCATGTTTGTGCATCAAACCATGCAAAGAGATAAAACAGATTTTGTGACAATGTCTTTAGATGCTTTACCTGAATTATCTAAAGGTGAACTCACTCAACAAATGCAGCGATTAGTAAAAAATGAAGGCGATAAGAGTATAAAGAATGCTTTAAAAGGGCTTGTCCCAGAACGCTATTTACTCTTTGCTTTTGAACGTTTGTCTCTTAATGAAAATACTCCTTTAAAACAACTATCAGATGAAGAACGATTGAACTTTATCGATTTCCTTAAAGAGTTTAATTTCACTGTAAATGGTACATTGCCAATTGAAAAAGCCTTTGTTACAGGTGGCGGGATTAATACAAAAGAAGTTAACCCAAAAACAATGGAAAGCAAATTTACAAAAGGTTTATATTTCTCTGGGGAATTGTTAGATTACAATGGGTACACTGGTGGTTACAACATTACTGGTGCTTTTATAACTGGTCGGGTAGCAGGTATGCATGCCGCGCAACAAGCCTTAGAAAACAAAAATAACTAAAAAATTTTAAAACAACATCATATATGAAAAATAAACTATAAATCCCTATTCTAAAAAAAAGGATGAGACAAAAAATGTCTCATCCTTTTTTTCATTTCAACTTAATTTAGCTCATCCACACCATTTGAGGCGTTTTTTCATTTAACTTACGCTTCAATGTTTGCAAATTTAGCATTAACAAGTTTTTTTAAGTCTTCGGGAGCTAATTCAACTTGGAAACCTCGTCTTCCAGCAGATACGATTATTTTATCAAGTTCCTCAGCATCTTTTGAAAGATAAACAGGAAATAATTTTTTCATTCCTATTGGCGAACATCCTCCTCGAATATATCCTGTTGTTTTTTCTAACTCGTTTAGGTGCACTAACTCCATTTTTTTATTGCCACTAACTTTAGCAAGAGCTTTTAGATTGATTTCACTAGTGCCAAGAATACAAGCCACGACTACCCCAGTCTTGTCCCCAATTGTTACGATCGTTTTATACAACTTTTGTTTAGAGGCATCTATTTCTTCTAAACTTGTTTGATCGGCTACATGGTCATCTCGCCAGGGATACTCATGGAGCTGAAAGTCTATTTGGGCTTTTTCAAGCAATCGAATAGCATTTGTTTTCTGTTGTTTTCCTTTTTTCATGTTGCTTTACCTTCTTTATAATAGGGAATTTTATTGAGAGCCTATTTTTTTCGAATAATAAATACTTTCAAATAATCGCCTTGAGTAAACTCAGGATTTATTTTAAAATCATCCGGCAATGTAAACGTTTCTTCTATTGTATATGATTTATTTTGATTTTTAAAAGCTTCTTCAATAAACCCTTTAAATTTCTCAGTCGTCACATTTGCCGCATTGGTTGATGCCACAATAATTCCTTTAGGTTTAGTCAATTGAATAACTTCTTCTAATAAACTTGCATAATCTTTGGCAGCACTAAACGTCCGTTTTTTCGAACGAGCAAAACTTGGAGGATCAACAACAACAACATCAAATGCTAGTTTATGACGAATAGCGTATTTAAAGTAATCGAAAACGTCCATCACTCTCACAACATGATCATCTATATTCAAATTATTTAATACAAATTGTTCGACAGTTTTAGGCAAGCTACGTTTAGCCAAATCAACACTTGTCGTTTCAACTGCCCCTCCCAAAGCTGCTGCTACTGAAAAAGCACCTGTATAACTAAACGTATTTAAGACTGTTTTACCCATTGCATATTTTTCTAATAGGCTTTGTCTCACATCACGTTGGTCTAAGAACACACCAGTCATTAAACCATCATCTAAGTAAGTTGCGTACTTAATGCCATTTTCTAAAATAACTAGTGGTTCTGGAGCGGATTTACCAAAAATTAAATCCGTCTCAGGTTTTGCATTTGTTTCGAATCTAATTTTTTCATAAATTCCATTGCTATCTGTCACTACTGCTTGGAACGCTTTTAGAATTAAATCACGATGAGTGTAAATTCCTTTGCTGTACCAAGAAAAAACGTAATAACCATCGTAAAAATCAATGGTCAATCCACCTAAACCGTCGCCTTCTCCATTAAATACTCGGTAGGCTGTTGTTTGTTCATTCAATTTAAAAATTGAGCGTTGATCCATTGCTTCTTTAAATAGTCTTTCGTAAAAATTTTGATTGATCATTTCTGTTTGGTTTGTTGTTAAAATCCAACCGTCACCTTTATTTTGTTTGGCTAAATAAGCAATAGCTACAAATTTTTTGTGTTCGTCTATACATTGAATCATCGTTCCTTCTGCAAGTTTGGGCTCTTTAACAAAATCCTCTAATACTAATATCGGATATCCTTTACGTGCACGCTCTGTTGCTCTTCTTTTTAACATAATTTTTTCCACGACTGTTAATCTCCTTTTTTGTATCATTTAGCATTTAGCATTTAGCTATCTAATCCTTTTTTTTCTTTTACTATGTTGTTCGACTATTTTCTGAAAAATCATAAAACAGATTAATCCTATCAGTGTGCCAATGGTATTAAATATTAAATCGTCAATGTCTGTTATACCCGTTCCAAAAATAAACTGGAACATCTCAATTGAAAAGGAAAAACAAAAACCTATCAGAATTGTTTTAAAAAAATAAGGTTTCTTGTTTAGTAAATATGCAACTGCAAATCCCATTGGGACGAACCATAAAATATTTCCGTATAGGTTATAATAATAATCAAATAATGTTACCCCTTGAGTCAATTTGAACGTATGAACTAGCGGCGTCAAATTGATACTATTTAACGATTGCATGTTAAACTCTATATTACCTATACTATGTTCTTCTCGAAAAACCGTCAAATGAATTAATAAAATGATATAGAAAACAAATAGACTTAAACTCATTTCTCGACGTATATTTTTTTCTTTTTGTTTCTTTTTAAAAAAGATTAGATACACAATACGAATAATTAACCATAAGATAAAGTATAACAAGGTTTGGTCTACACTATAAAAGATAAGCTCTATTAACGGAAAATGATTAATGGATTCACTGTATGATTGCTCCATTACATTAAAAAGACCTTGTAAAAATATCATGTAAAGCAAATCCTCCTTTTATACGATGCTCTTCATTATAACTTATTTTTCATCATTTTATGGCAAAAAAAGAAACAAAGTTAGTAATCGGTACAAATAACTATACTACCATAAAGTTGTTACCGATTGCATTCGCTTTGCTCAGTTAAAATAAACACAAAAATTGACTATCATAAAAATAACCTGTAAAATATATATTAATATGGGTCAATTGAATCCATTATATTGTTTTAAAAATAACATCAATCTAAAATAAAAAAATTATTTGATTGTTTGCTTTTTTAAGGAGGATTTTTTACTAGTGAATAAACTAAAAAATACATTAAATACTCGATTAGGGTTCTTTTCATTAGCTGTTGTCTTGTTTTGGGCTAAAACATACTTCAGTTATACACAAGAATTTTCTCTCGGTGTCACAGGAGCTATGCAACAATTCATTTTGTTCATCAATCCTGTAGCAACAACCGTTTTTTTCTTTTCCATTGCACTTTATTTTAAAAAGAGTAAAAAAGCATATACCGTTTTATTCTTAGTTTATATTGTGATGAGTGCCTTACTGTTCGCAAACATTTTATACTATCGTGAGTTTTCTGACTTTC
>JAVWJE010000067.1:0-11436 GCA_036639135.1 Carnobacterium sp.
GTTCAGTTGAATCTTTTAAAAGGAGGCGCCACTATTTTTTCAGCTTTCTATAGTTCTTTAAATCTTCTGAGTTGGAGGTGTTAAATCTTTTCATTGTTTTCACTCTAGTTTGGTTTAAAGAACGTGAGATCAATTGAATAATATGGAAGCGGTCAATGATCACTTTTGCGTTTGGGAAAAGCTCTTTAGCTAACGTAAAATAAGGAGCATTCATATCTACAACAATGGTTTCTACCTGCATTCTCTCTTCATATGGATAACGCAAAAAGTGTTCACGTAGGGCTCTTAACTGTCTATTCGGTAAAATATCAATAGGCTCATGAGTAACAGAGTCAGAATAAATAAAACTCATCTTTCCTTCTACATTTTTTACAGATTTGAATTCATCGAAACAAAGGTGTAGAGGCAGGACTCTAAATGAATTCTTGACTGAATCATTTAGCTGGTCCAGTACTCTTCCTACAGTTGTAGGAGAAACGAAGTGCCGTCTAGATAAATCTTTTACAGAGAGGGTGTCAGCTAACTCAACCGCAATGGATTGTTTTACTCGTTTCGCAATAAAACAGTTCTGATCTACTTCAGAAGAACAGGCGACAAACGTCGTTTCGCATTTTCTACACAAAAATCGTTGCTTCTTTAATTGGATATAGGTAGGGTAATGAGTTGGACTGATCCATTTAACCCTAGAGGTTAAATACCCATTCTTAACGATAGAATAAGCCTCATTTTTTTGCCCACAACGCTCACAGTGGGAAGGATTGTATGTCAAGGTAGCAAAAAAGATTTTAGACTTAAACCCCTTAATTCTTTTCTCCTCACAAAACTTTTCTTCAAAAGTAATGTTTTTATCTTTTAAATCTAGTGAAATTTGTATACAATTGTTATGAGACATATGAATCTTCCTCTCTGAATGGGTGTCGTGACTTTATTCTAACTGGAAAATCCATATGTTTCTATTTTTTTGTATAAAAATAGGCGCGAATGAATTTCTTCATCCACACCAAAAATTATACAGCCATTTTTAATATAAGAAGAGGGAAAGTTTTTTCTTTTTTAACTTAATTCTTTTGTGTTTCCTTTGTGGTTTCATCTTTTACTTTTAGTAAACGAGCATTGACTGCAACAATAACTGTACTCAATGACATAACAGCTGCTCCGATAGCGGGGGTAACGACAATTCCTTGATTAATCAGTACACCAGCTGCAAGAGGGATAGCGACAATATTGTACCCAGCAGCCCAAACAAGGTTCTGGATATTCTTTCTGTAGGTTGCTTTAGATAGGTTAATGATATTGATGACATCACGCGGATCACTATCTACCAATACGATATCAGCTGTTTCTATGGCTACGTCTGTTCCAGCACCAATAGCAATTCCAATATCTGCTTCAGCTAGGGCAGGTGCATCATTGATCCCATCTCCAACCATAGCAACTTTTTTACTGCCATTTTCTTTTAACTGTTGAATTTTTTTCGATTTTTCATCGGGTAATACTTCTGCAAATACATGAGTTAAGCCAAGTTCTTTGCCAACATTATTTGCGACCTTTTCATTGTCACCGGTAATCATTACTGATTCAATCCCTTGTTCATTTAAGAGTTGAACAGTTTTAAAAGCGGATGGACGAATCATGTCACTTAAGGCAATCATTCCTTGTAATTTAGTTTCTTTTAATACGAAAACAACAGTTTTACCTTCAGAAGCTAGTTGATTAAACGTTTCATGATCAAATGATAAATCACGCTCTTTCATAGCACCAGGGCTGACAATCGACACTTGTGCGCCATCAACTTGTGCATTTAATCCTCGTCCAGTTAAATTTTCGTAATTGGTTACAGGTAGCTTAGAAAGATTTTTTTCTTCACCTTTGCGAACAATTCCTTTGGCAATAGGATGATCAGATTGACTTTCTACTGAGTAAGCTAGTTGAAGCAACTCTTCTTCTGTAACATTTTCAGTAGGTAAAATAGCGTCAACACCAAACTTACCTTCCGTTAAAGTACCCGTTTTATCAAACACAACTCTGTCAATAGAACGTGCAATTTCAAATTGAGTCCTATTTCGAATCAATAATCCTTCTCGAGCAGCGATAGATGTGGAAACAGAACTAACTAAAGGCATGGCTAAACCTAAAGCGTGTGGACAGGCAATGATAAGAACGGTCACCGTTCGTTCAAGAGCAAACTCAAAATCAGCAACTGTTATCCAATAAGCGAGAGTCAATATACCTGCACCTAAAGCAATATAGAATAACCATTTTGCTGCGATATCTGCAAAACCTTGAGCTCTTGACTTAGTTGCTTGTGCATTTTTAACTAGCTCAACAACTTGGGAGAGGTAAGTTTCAGAACCAACTTTTTTAACATTTATCGTTAGAACGCCGTTACCATTGATTGCCCCTCCGATAACACTGTCTCCAGCTTTTTTATCCACAGGAACGGATTCACCTGTAAGCATAGATTCATCTAAAGTAGATTCTCCTTTTAAAATCTTACCATCTAAAGGGATTTTCTCTCCTGATTTTACGAGAATGTGATCTCCTGGATGTAATTCTTCAACGGATACATCCATTGTGTTTCCTTCTTTATCTAGCTTATGAGCTTCATTAGGCATAAGTTCAATTAGTTCTTCTAGAGCTTTAGAAGCACCCATTTGTGATCTCATCTCTATCCAATGGCCTAACAACATAACAATAATAAGAGTAGCTAATTCGAAATAAAAGTCGCTTCCAGTAATAAAGAAAGTCGTTAATGAGCTATAAACGTACGAAGCAACAATAGCTAAGGAGATAAGAGTCATCATTCCAGGAGTATGGTCTTTAATGACTTCCTTTTTAGCACCGCTCAAGAATGGTTTCCCACCATAGAAAAATACAAATGAAGCTAAGATGAAAATAAGAATGTTTGATCCTGTAAAGGAAAGAGTGTAATTGAATAAATTTTGCAACAAAGGCGATAGAATCAAAATAGGAATAGAAGCGATCAGGCTCACCCAAAATCGTTTCTTAAAATCTTCTATCATATGAGCATGATGATTCGCATGACCACCCTGTTTGTGTTGATCTTTAGAGTGTTGATGCTGGTCTTTTGAGTCGTGGTTTTTCATACGTATTCCTCCTTTTTATTTTATAATTAACTTGTAAGCTCATTTAAGTTATGAGTAATAGTAAAACGAGACTAAAACCGAAACGTTTACGTCTGTAACCAATTATTAATTTAAGCATACAGCTCTAAATAATAATTGTCAAAAAAAAGAAGATCAATCCAATAGCGTTTTTTTAATCTTTCTTTAGATGTAGAGCTTAGGAAAACATCTAAAGAAAGATTAAATAGATATACCTCGACTCACTTAAAAATAGTACTCTAGAGAACAGCTTTTATTAATTGCTAGATATATAATTATATATCTAGCAATTAAAATTTATAAAAAGTATCATTCAATAAAGAGAGAGAAATAATAAAGGTTTTATTTTTAGATAATAAAATAAAGTTGTTTTGACTTCTTGTACTGACATTGTTAAATTAAGTTTATATAAAAATACACAAATAAATGAGAATAAATAGTGCGACTGGCAGTACTTGCCTTGACAAAATGTATGGATGCGCACGAACACGGTAGTTAGTTTCTTGAGAGGAGAACAAACTATGAATGATCTAGAAGGTAAAGAAGCTGGATATGAGGAAAAGATGCAAGGAAATCTAAGGATATATTTTGGGTATGCAGCAGGAGTTGGAAAAACTTACGCTATGTTGAAGGATGCACATGAAGCAATAAAAGAAGGGATTGATGTTGTTGCCGGTTACATTGAACCACATGATCGTCCTGGAACGAGTAGATTGCTTAGTGGCGATTTAACTGTACTACCTATGAAAGAGATTCCTTATAAAGGCATCATATTTAAAGAATTTGATTTAGATGCAGCACTTAAAAGAAAGCCTACATTAATCCTAGTAGATGAACTTGCCCATTCAAATGCTCCACTGAGTCGGAATAAAAAAAGATTTCAGGATATTGAAGAATTATTAAAAGCTGGAATAGATGTCTATACGACAGTAAATGTTCAACACATTGAAAGTCTAAATAATATTGTTGAAAAAATTACAGGTGTTTATGTTCAAGAGCGAATACCAGATAATGTTTTTGATCATGCGGATCAAATCGAATTAATCGACATTGAACCAGTAGATTTAATTGATCGATTAAATAAAGGAAAAATATACAAACTAAGTCAGGTAAAAAGAGCATTGGATAATTTTTTTACTAAGGGCAAGTTATTTGCTTTAAGAGAGATTGCTTTAAGAAAGACGGCAGATCAAGTAAATAGGATGGCCCTACAAAGTAAAATAACTAACAGGAATTCGTTTACGAAGGAACACGTTTTGGTCTGTGTCTCATCTTCGCCAACTAGTTTAAAAGTAATCCGTTCAGCAGCTAGGATAGCGGATGCTTTTAAGGCGAGTTTTACAGCATTGTACGTTGAACATTCAGAAGATATAGTATTAAGTGACAAAGAGAAAGAATCTTTACATGACAACTTACGCTTAGCGGAACAACTTGGAGCGCAAATTTCGACGCTATTTGGAGATGACGTGTCAAACCAAATCGCAGAATATGCCAAAATCAGTCATGTTTCAAAGATTGTCATAGGAAAAACAGTGAATTCTAAAAGATGGGTAAAAACGAATTTCGTAGACACACTGGCTCAATTGGCTCCTGATATCGATATTTATATTATCCCAGATTCTAACTCTGTTATAAAAAGAGAAACTAAATTTAAATTTATGAAGCCTCCAAAATTTTCAGTAGAAGATACGATAAAAACCTTGCTTATCCTCGCATCGAGCACACTGATTGGCTTTTTATTTGAGTGGATGCAGTTTGATTTTACTAATATTATTATTATTTATATTCTAGGTGTACAAATAAATGCAGTTGTTACAAAAGGAAAACTGTATAGTGTTGTGTCATCCGTACTAAGTGTATTAGCTTTCAACTATTTCTTTACTAGACCACGGTTTACTTTTGAGGTATTTAACTCTAGTTATCCTATCACTTTTTTAGTTATGTTAGCTGCAGGTCTTATTACAAGTTCTCTTACAAAAAGAATTAAAGAACAAGCGAGACAAACAGCAGAAAAAGCCTATCGAACAGAAATTTTATTAGAAACAAATCAAAAATTACAAATGGCAGATAATGTTTATGAAATCTTAAATCAAACTGGAAACCAACTTGTAAGATTACTGGATAAAGATGTGATAATCTATCCTGTTTTTCTAAATGCACTATCTGACCCTATTTTAATGGCAACTAATCAATCTAAAGAAACATTAATTACCTACAATTCACTCAAAGAAAAAGGTGTTGCCGAGTGGGTTCTCAAGAATAATAAACGAGCCGGAGCAACGACGAATACATTGCCTGCGTCAAAGTATTTATACATGTCAGTTAGGAAAAAAAACCAGGTATTTGCTGTGGTAGGAATCTCGATGGAAGCCGAAAAAACGTTAGAAATTTTTGAAAAAAGTATTCTCATTGCAATTTTAGGGGAATGTTCGATTGTTATGGAAAAAGAAGCCTTAAGAGAGAGACAACATGAAATTTCAACAAAGATAGAAAAAGAACAACTGCGAACAAATTTGCTCAGAGCAGTTTCCCATGATCTCAGAACACCTCTGACAGGAATATCTGGCAATGCTAAGTTACTGATGGAAAATAGTAATGATTTAACGGAATATCAAAAAAAAGAATCCTATACTACGATATACGATGATTCTATGTGGTTGATCAACTTAGTTGAGAACTTACTATCGATTACTAAGATCGAAAATGAAAATATGAAACTAAATCCTCAAATAGATGTACTTAATGAGGTGATAGCAGAAGCCGTTAAACATGTAGACCGACACATTTCAGAGCATGACTTTCAAGTAGATTTAGGTGAGGAAATTCTTGTAGCTAAAATAGATCCGCAGCTTATCATGCAAGTGATTGTAAATATTATCAATAATGCTATAAAATATACAGAAAAAAATTCAGAAATCTACTTAATAGCAAAAAAAGAAGGTCGTTACATTCAAGTAGAAATAGCCGATAATGGGCCAGGTATTTCAGATGAGGTTAAGGAAAAAATTTTCGAATTATTCTACACAGCTAATGAAGTAGGAGCTGATGCACGAAGAGGACTAGGTTTGGGATTGTCTTTGTGTCGAAGCATTTTAACTGCACATGGAGGCGAAATATACGTGAAAGATAATAAACCTAAAGGAACGACTATCGGTTTTAAATTGGAATCTGTTGAGGTGAATCTAAATGAATAAACCAACAATTTTAGTTGTAGAAGATGATCCCTCTATTAGTAAACTCATTTCTATCACTTTAGAGATGCATGATTATCTCTATCGAACAGCTAAGACTGGAAATGAAGCTATTCTTGAAATTTTATCAAATAAGGCTGATATTATTATTTTAGATTTAGGATTACCAGATATAGATGGCATTGAAATTATAAGAAAAGTAAGAAGTTGGTCTAGTATTCCTATCATTGTAGTAAGTGCACGTGGCGAAGATAAAGATAAGATAGAGGCTTTGGATGAAGGAGCTGATGATTATTTAACAAAACCTTTTAGTGTGGATGAACTTTTAGCAAGATTGCGCGTGAGTCTGAGACGAATTCAAAAAGACGATGAATTAAAAATAAAAGAAGAGAGTATTTTTGTTAATGGACGATTGGAAATAGATTATTTATCGCATTCCGTTTTTATAAAAGAGCAAGAGATTCACGTCACACCTATTGAGTATAAGTTATTGTGTCTGTTATCAAAAAATAGTGGCAGAGTTCTTACCTATAATTTTATCTTAAAAGAAGTATGGGGGATACATGATAATGATGCATCGGCTCTACGTGTTTTTATGGCTACTTTAAGAAAAAAGATAGAAGAAAAGCCATCTGAACCACAAATCATACAAACACATATAGGTGTAGGATACAGAATGGTCCGTGTAGAAGAAAGAAAAGAATAGCCTTATCTGTTTTATAACTTGTTTTCTTAAAACCAATCCTTTGGATTGGTTTTTTTTGTATCTTTTTTAAATATAGAATATAAAATATTAACAAGATATTAATACGTTTAAAGAAATACTAACACTACCTTAATAGTTTAGGTGTTAGGATTCTACTATCATATAAAAGGAGATGAACGATGTGGATGTTGTTGTAATGGGAATAATTGTAATTTTCTATTGGCTGATAAAAATGCTGATTTCATGGTGTGATCGTCAAACAAAAAATACATGAGGGTGATGAGATGTTAATTGCTTTAGGTGTTTTACTTATCTTTTTAACAGGTTATCTTTTATACGCTTTAATTAATCCGGAAAAATTTTAATGGGAGAAGGTGTTCATCATGCTTCAGATAAGTTTAATCATCATACTTTTCTTATCGTTAATTATTCCAACAGGAAATTATTTATACCATATTGCAACAGGACAGCATACTTTTGCAGATCCAGTTTTTGATAAAGTAGATAATACTATCTATAAGTTATGTGGAATTAAAAAAGAAGATATGAGTTGGAAAAAATATGCATTGTCCATGTTGTTAACAAATGCAGTAATGACATTAGTTGGCTACTTCGTTTTAAGAATACAGTTTATCCCGTTACTGAATCCAAATGGATTATCTAGTATGGATCCATTCCTTTCTTTTAACACTGTTATCAGCTTTATAACAAATACAAATCTTCAACATTACTCTGGAGAATCTAGCTTAACTTATTTGAGTCAACTCTTAGTTATTATTTTTATGATGTTTACTTCTGCTGCAACAGGATTCTCTGTAGCAATGGCTTTTATTAGGGGGCTTTCAGGAAAAGTTAACTCTTTTGGAAACTTTTATGTTGACTTAATACGCATTATTACGAGAGTTTTGTTGCCAATATCAATTGTTGGCGGTTTGCTATTAGTATCTCAAGGTGTCCCACAAAATCTTTCGCAAAATGTGACCGTTCAAACAATTGAAGGAACATACCAGGATATTGCAATGGGTCCTGTTGCTTCATTAGAAATTATCAAACATTTGGGAACCAACGGTGGTGGTTTTTTTGGAGCTAATTCAACAACTCCATTTGAAAATCCTAATGTAGTAACGAATATGATTGAAATGCTAGCCATGATGCTTTTACCTGGATCTATCGTCATTGCATTTGGACACATGGTTAATGATCGAAGAAAAGTTAAAGAAGAAGAGACAGATAAAAAAAGTTGGATTGGTCGACAAGCCAAACCATTACTTATTGTCATGTCTTCATTATTTATTATTGGGTTAAGTGTTTCTCTATGGGCTGAAAAATCAGGCAATCCTATCTTAGAAAATATCGGTTTAAATCAAGATATGGGCAGCATGGAAGGAAAAGAAGTCCGATTTGGTATAGAACAATCGGCATTATTTACAACAGTAACAACAGCTTTTACCACAGGTTCTGTCAACAATATGCATGATACTTTAACTCCTATAGGAGGAGCTGTTCCATTAGTAAATATGATGTTAAATGTTGTCTTTGGTGGTAAAGGTGTAGGCTTAATGAATATGATTTTATATGGTATTTTATCGGTCTTTATCTGCGGATTAATGATTGGTCGAACACCAGAATATTTAGGTAAAAAAATCGAAGGAAAAGAAATGAAGCTAACGGCGTTAGGAATTATTGTTCATCCTTTACTTATTTTATCTTTTTCAGCCCTTGCATTAGCCACTTCATACGGTGTAGAAGGAATTACAAACCCTGGATTTCATGGTTTAACACAAGTATTATACGAATTTTCATCGTCATCAGCAAATAATGGCTCAGGTTTTGAAGGACTAGCTGATAATACTAATTTTTGGAATATAACAACAGGGATTGCCATGTTCTTTGGTAGGTATTTGACAATCATTATCCAATTGGCGATTGCAAATTCGTTAATGATGAAACGACAAGTAAACGAATCGATAGGAACATTAAAAACAGACACAGGAACATTTACAGTAGCTTTATTTATGGTCATTATAATTATCGCAGCGTTAACATTTTTCCCTGCAGTAGTATTAGGACCAATTGCAGAGCATTTAACCTTATGGAAATAGAGGTGGATTTTTCATGAATCAAGTAAAGAAGAAAGCATTGATAAATAAAGAAATTTTATTGAGTTCTATAAAAGGTTCATTTATAAAATTAAACCCGATGTACATGATGAAAAATCCAGTGATATTTGTAGTAGAAATTGGCTTTTTTATCACACTACTTCTAAGTTTCATGCCAGATTTATTTGGCAGTGTTAATACAAATGCGCGTATGTACAATAGTATCGTAACAGCTATTCTCTTCATAACGGTTTTGTTTGCAAATTTTGCTGAGTCAGTTGCAGAAGGGCGAGGTAAAGCACAAGCAGAGAGTCTTAAAAAAACACAAAAGGATATGAAAGCAAGAATATTGAAAGAGGACAAAACTGAAGAAGTGGTTGATGCCAATCAGTTAAAAAAAGGAGATATGATTCTTGTTAAGTCGGGTGAACTCATTCCCACTGATGGAGAAGTAGTTGAAGGAATTGCTTCTGTGGATGAGTCTGCTATAACAGGAGAATCTGCCCCTGTAGTAAAAGAAAGCGGGGGTGATTTTGCTTCTGTAACTGGAGGGACAACAGTGGTCAGTGATTGGCTTAAAATAAGAGTCACTTCCAATCCCGGAGAATCCTTTTTGGATAAAATGATTTCACTTGTTGAAGGGGCTTCAAGAAAGAAAACGCCAAATGAAATTGCATTGAATACGTTACTAGTCAGTTTGACCATCATTTTCTTGATTGTTATCGTTACCTTATATCCGCTAGCAAGTTATGTAGGAGTAAAGCTAGATATTTCTACATTAATTGCTTTAACCGTTTGTTTAATTCCAACAACAATCGGTGGGCTATTATCAGCGATAGGGATTGCTGGTATGGATAGAGTAACCCGCTTTAATGTTATCGCTATGTCTGGAAAAGCAGTAGAAGCCTGTGGCGATGTAGACACAATGATTTTAGATAAAACTGGAACAATTACCTATGGAAATCGTATGGCTGCTGAGTTTTCACCTGTAAAAGGAATAAGTGGGAATGAACTAATTGAAAAGTCTGTGCTCAGTTCTATTCAAGATGATACACCAGAAGGTAAATCTATTGTTGATTTAGGAATCAAACAAACAGGGAAACACTATACACAAGAGTTACAAACAGCGTTCATTGAATTTACTGCTCAAACTAGAATGAGTGGTATAGATATGGGGGATGGGACTAAAATTCGTAAAGGAGCATCTGATGCTATTATTGAATACGTTCAAGCGATGGGTGGATCTGTTCCAAAAGATTTAGAAGAAATCGTTCGAAATATTTCTTCTCTAGGTGGAACACCTCTTGTAGTAAGTGAAAATAGTACTATTTTAGGAGTCATTTATTTAAAAGACACGATTAAACCAGGATTGGTTGAACGATTTTCTAGGCTTAGAGAAATAGGAATCAAAACCATTATGTGTACAGGAGATAATCCTTTAACTGCAGCCACAATCGCACAAGAAGCTGGAGTAGACAGTTTTATTGCCCAATGTAAACCAGAAGATAAAATTAAGGTAATTAAAGATGAACAAGCAGAAGGAAAAGTTGTGGCAATGACTGGAGATGGTACTAATGATGCGCCTGCACTTGCTCAAGCAGATGTTGGGATTGCTATGAATAGTGGAACCTCAGCAGCTAAAGAAGCTGCTAACATGGTTGACTTAGACTCAGACCCAACGAAGATTTTAGATGTTGTAGAAATTGGAAAGCAACTATTAATTACTCGTGGTTCACTCACAACCTTTAGTATTGCAAATGATGTTGCAAAATATTTTGCGATTATTCCTGCGATGTTTATGAATGTGATTCCTCAACTTGGTTCTTTAAATATTATGTCTTTATCTACTTCTTATAGTGCAATTTTATCAGCATTGATTTTCAATGCACTCATCATTCCCTTGCTTATCCCTTTAGCGATGAAAGGAGTCAAGTATAAACCACAACGCTCTGAGAAAATGTTGATCCATAACATGTTGATTTATGGTTTAGGAGGAATGATTGTTCCATTTATAGGAATAAAAATTATTGATTTAATTATTTCCCCTATTCTTATGCTAATCGGTCTTTAACTAAAGGAATATATGCTATTAAAATAACGAAAAAATCTAAAAATATGAAGATAGGTTTAAAGGAAGGATAACCAATGATGAAAAAAATAATGATAGAATTAAAAACACCTCTTTTAGTCAGTATCTTGTTCCTATTCGTCTGTGGTTTAGCATACCCATTGTTAATGACGGGATTAAGCCAAGTTATTTTTCCCAAACAAGCCAATGGCAGTTTGATTACGATTAATAATAAAATTATAGGTTC
>JAVWJE010000068.1:0-11089 GCA_036639135.1 Carnobacterium sp.
TCATAAAAATAAAGCTAACCGTGACAAATCTCGTTTAACAGCTAAATTAGCTAAATAAGATATCGTAGTTAACTTACTTTTTGTGAAGGCCACGAACATAATTTATTATGTTCGTGGTTTTTTTTATCTATAAAATTGACGAAAGCCACTCCGCAATGGAGTGGCTTTCTAATTAAAAATAAATATTTATTAAGTTATTCGGGGAAAAATACTAGTTAAATTATATTAATCGATTTCTCATTTAAACAACATAAACCCAACCTCTTTTATGTCCTTACAGTTCCATAACTGCGCCAGTGTGAATAAACTTCTAAAAAAACTATTTTATATAAACTTACATACCTATCTTTAATACACAAACAGTATAGCATGTATGTTGTCTCAGGTAAAGAGTGAATTTTTCATTTATCATTGACAAAATGATATATTATTAACCAATGCTAATAATACATCATGTTTGTTATGCCTTTGACTAGTTGAAGTGATTCTTTCTAAAATACATGAATGTATGACTCACTCTTTTAGTTTAGAATAATTGAATTAAAAACTCTAATCGTTGTAAGAACGTACGTTCAGTGGTAAAATAGACAGTCAGAGAGTACGATTCGAATTTTTTTATGAAAAATTTAAGAAACTGGATGTGAAGTGAAAATGAAAAAAGATCAGTTTAAATTAGTATCTAACTATACACCTGGTGGAGACCAACCAAATGCCATCAAAGAATTAGTTAAAGGAATTGAAGAAGGAAAAAAAGAACAAACATTGTTAGGAGCAACGGGAACGGGTAAAACCTTTACAGTATCTAATGTAATCCAAGAAGTGAACAAACCAACGTTAGTCATTGCACATAATAAAACATTAGCTGGCCAATTATATGGCGAATTTAAAGAGTTTTTTCCTGATAATGCAGTAGAATACTTTGTCAGTTATTATGATTATTACCAACCAGAGGCATATGTTCCCTCTAGTGATACATTTATAGAGAAAGAGTCTAGTGTTAATGATGAAATCGACAAATTACGACATTCAGCTACAAGTTCTTTATTAGAACGACGTGATGTCATTGTGGTCGCTTCTGTTTCATGTATCTTTGGACTGGTAAATCCAATAGACTATCGAGATCATGTTCTGTCTTTACGTATTGGTGCAGAAATGAAACGTGATGATATGTTGCGTCGTTTAGTTGATATGCAGTTTGAACGCAATGATATTGATTTTCAACGTGGGAACTTTAGAGTGCGTGGAGATGTCGTAGAGATATTTTTAGCTTCTAAAGACAGCGAGGCTGTTCGTGTAGAATTTTTTGGAGATGAAATAGATCGTATTACCGAAGTAGACGTTTTAACCGGAGAAATTAAAGCTGAAGTTCAACATGTACCTGTCTTTCCAGCTACTCACTTTGTTGCAAATGATGAACAAACAAGAAATGCAGTCCTAACTATTCAAAAAGAGTTAGAAGATCGTTTGAAAGTATTGCGATCAGAAGATAAATTAATTGAAGCACAACGTTTAGAACAACGAACAAATTATGATTTGGAAATGCTTTTAGAAATGGGTTATTGCTCAGGTATTGAAAATTACTCGAGGCACATGGATGGTAGAAAACCTGGTCAACCACCATATACATTAATAGATTTTTTCCCAGAAGATTTTTTAATTGTCATAGATGAGTCTCACATTACTATGTCACAAATTAGAGGAATGTATAATGGAGACAGAGCAAGAAAAGAACGTTTGATAGAATATGGTTTCCGCTTACCAAGTGCTTTGGATAATAGACCACTGCGTTTAGAAGAGTTTGAAAAACATGTTAATCAGATTATGTATATTTCTGCCACACCTGGACCATATGAATTAGAACGTACTCCAGAAGTGGTAGAACAAATTATTCGACCAACTGGTTTACTTGATCCAGTAATTGAAGTCCGTCCCATTAAAGGACAAATTGATGATTTGATTGATGAAATTAATAAAAGGGTGGAACAAAACGAACGAACTTTTATTACTACGTTAACAAAAAAAATGTCCGAAGATTTAACAGACTACTTAAAAGAAGTTGGTATAAAAGTAGCGTATCTTCATAGTGATATTAAAACATTAGAAAGAACAGAAATTATTCGCGATTTACGTTTAGGAGTATACGATGTATTAATTGGTATTAACTTATTGAGAGAAGGTATCGACGTTCCTGAAGTTTCTTTAATAGCGATATTAGATGCAGATAAAGAAGGGTTCTTAAGAAGCGAACGGTCATTGGTACAAACTATTGGACGAGCAGCTCGAAACCAAAACGGTAGGGTAATTATGTATGCTGATCGGATAACAGATTCGATGAAAGCAGCAATAGGAGAAACAGAAAGACGCCGTGAAACTCAAAAAGCCTACAATAAAGAACACAATATGGTACCTACTACAATCATCAAAGAAGTGCGTGATTTAATTTCTATTACAACGGCTGTCTCAGGTGAAGCCAAAGAAGGGCTATCATCTAAAAAAGTAGCGAAAATGACGAAAAAAGAAAGAAAAGAGTTAATCAAAAATATGGAAAATGAAATGCAAGAAGCAGCTAAAGCTCTTGATTTTGAAAAAGCAGCCAACTTAAGAGATATCGTATTAGAATTAACGGCTCAATATAAGTAAATAAAAGTTTTAATTAAATTTTTTATTAGAAAACGATTTAAATAAAATGGTTCATTAATTGAAAGCAGATAAACTAAATATATAAGAATTAATACTTGCATTTCTTTGTAATATCATGTAAAGTTTGTAAATGTATAACATACATCCTTTACTTGGTTTAACGACTCACCAACGTCTACTCAGTAATAGGATAAATTAAAAGGAAGAGGTGTTTAGAAATGGCAATTTCTAAAGAAGGTAAAAACGAAATCATGAAAGAATACGCAACACACGAAGGAGATACTGGTTCTCCAGAAGTGCAAATTGCTGTATTAACTGCAGAAATTAATCACTTAAACGAACACGCACGTGTTCACAAAAAAGATCACCACTCATACCGTGGACTTATGAAAAAAATTGGTCACCGTCGTAACTTGTTAGCATACTTACGTAACAAAGATGCTAGCCGCTACAGTGAACTAATTCAAAGACTAGGCTTACGTCGTTAAAAATGTTTGTCTTAAAATAAAGCGAGGTTCGCAGGAATCTCGCTTTATTTTTTGCATAATTTAGTTGAAAGTGTTTGAAAATAAAAAGTTAAACTACGCGTTCCATTAACCATCCTACTATACAAATGTGAGTTTTTAATAAATTGAAGATTGACATTTGTTTAGTAGTCTGTTTGGGGAAATGAATGGTAGTTTAAAAAAAAGGAGAACAATAATTCATGTCAGAAAAACAAGTTTTTACTAAAGAGTGGGCAGGTCGTACGTTAACAGTTGAAGTTGGTCAATTAGCTAAGCAAGCCAATGGAGCAGCGTTGATTCGATATGGCGATACAGTTGTATTGACAGCAGCAGTAGCAAGTAAAAAAGCAAAAGATGTGGATTTTTTCCCATTAACTGTAAACTATGATGAAAAAATGTATTCAGTAGGTAAAATACCGGGTGGATTTATTAAACGTGAAGCTCGTCCGAGTGAAGCCGCTACATTAACTGCACGGTTAATTGATCGTCCAATACGTCCAATGTTTGCTGATGGCTTCCGTAATGAAGTTCAAGTAACAAATACAGTAATGTCAGTTGAAAAAGATTGTTCACCTTCATTTTCAGCAATGTTTGGTTCATCATTATCTTTAGTTATCTCAGATATTCCTTTCGCAGGCCCTATTGCTGGTGTTGATGTCGGTCGTGTTGATGGAGAATATATCATCAATCCTACAGTAGAACAGGAAGCACTTTCAGATATCCATCTAACTGTTGCTGGAACGAAAACAGCTATAAATATGGTTGAAAGTGGAGCAAAAGAAGTTTCGGAAGAAGACATGCTAGGTGCTTTGTTATTTGGTCATGCTGCTATCCAAGAATTAGTTGCTTTCCAAGAAGAAATTAAGCAAGCTGTTGGTAAAGAAAAAATAGAAGTTTCTTTATTAGAAATTGACTCAGAACTTGAAAAAGAAGTAAACGATGCGTACAAAGAAAAAATGAGTGCTGCAATTAAAACAGAGGAAAAATTAGCTCGTGAAGAAAATATTGAAACTGTAAAAGAAGATGCTATTCTTTTTTATAATGAAAAGTATCAAAATCATGAAGAAGCTGGACGCATCAAAAAAGAAATCAAAATTATTGTTGAAGACATGGAAAAAGACGAAGTTCGTCGTTTGATCACAGTTGATAAAATTCGTCCCGATGGCCGTAAAATTGATGAAATACGTTCATTGTCTTCAGAGATAGGAATTTTACCAAGAACACACGGTTCTGGTTTGTTCACACGTGGCCAAACACAAGCTTTGACTGTTGCAACGTTAGCTCCACTTGGAGAGCATCAAATTATTGATGGATTAGGAATTGAAAAGAGCAAAAGATTCATCCATCATTATAATTTCCCACAATTCTCAGTTGGAAGTACTGGCCCTAATCGTGGACCAGGTCGTCGTGAAATTGGACATGGAGCTCTTGGAGAAAGAGCTTTAGCACAAGTTATTCCTAACGAAGAAGATTTCCCATACATGATCCGTTTAGTATCAGAAGTTTTAGAATCAAATGGTTCTTCATCTCAAGCAAGTATTTGTGCGGGGACTTTGGCTTTAATGGATGCAGGTGTTCCAATTAAATCACCAGTAGCAGGTATTGCTATGGGACTTGTGATGGAAGACGAAAATTATACTGTCTTAACAGATATCCAAGGACTTGAAGATCACTTAGGCGATATGGACTTTAAAGTAGCTGGAACAAAAGACGGAATTACTGCTTTACAAATGGACATTAAGATTCAAGGAATCACATCTCAAATTTTAGAAGAAGCATTGACTCAAGCTAAAAAAGCTCGTTTAGAAATCTTAGAAGAATTAGTATCTACAATTTCGGAACCACATAAAGAGTTGAGTGAATACGCACCGAAAATTGAAATGATGCAAATTAAACCAGAAAAAATCAAAGTGGTTATCGGCCGAGGTGGCGACCAAATTAATGCGATTATTGAAGAGACTGGCGTGAAAATTGACATCGATCAAGAGGGTAAAATTAGTATTGCTTCAGAAGATGCAACAATGATAAAACGTGCAAAAGAAATTATTGAAGAATTAACTAAAGATATCGAGATTGGAAAAGTTTATTCAGGTAAAGTTAAACGAATTGAAAAATTCGGTGCCTTTATTGAAATTGCTAAAGGCAAAGATGGACTAGCTCATATTTCTGAATTAGCTAACGAACGAGTAAGTAAAGTAGAAGACGTATTATCTATGGGGCAAGTATTAGATGTAAAAGTTGTTGAAATTGATAAACAAGGAAGAATCAATCTTTCTGTTAAAGCTTTACTGAAAAAAGAAGATTAAATAAAAAAGTAGACTTGCAAAATTTTGCAGGTCTACTTTTTTACTATCAGTTATCTCATGATTTTGAGTGATATAACAACAGCTCAAAATAAAATATTATTCTTTAATCGTATTAAGCCAAGAAGAAAGAGTGGAATAAAGCTCGATTTGTTGTTCTTTATTGCTGATAGAAGCCTGATTATCGCCTTTTTGGTTTCCATAGCTTCCAAATCCAGCATGATTTCCGCCTTGAATAGATGAATAAATCGAATTTTCTGGCAAGAAGTTTTTACTTTCTAAATAAGATTTTTGATTTAAGACACCGTCGTTTGATCCAGTCACTGATAAAACAGGTAGTGCACTGTTTTTTAGATTACCTTTGCTATCAGGATAACTAGCTAAGAAAAAAACCCCTCTTAAAAGGCCCATATCAGTTGCAGGATTCATTTGTTTGTCATGAGCGTAACGACTAGCCATTACTCCGCCCAAAGAATGTCCACCTATGACGTAATCCGTAATATTGTATTCTTTTATAATTGATTGAGCTTTATTTTTACTCGTAACTGCTAAATTAAAAGGATGATGAATGAGGTAGACAGGGTAACCTTCACTGGCTAATTTAGAAGCCCAAATGCTGTAACTTTTCTGATTGACAAGTGCACCTTGATAAAAAATTACTGAAATAGGAAAAGTTTTTTGGTTAGGCTTAAAATAAACCCCATCAGTTGTTTCTTTAACCTGGTAAGAAGAATTGGTAGTAGTAGCTTGAATAGCTGAAGATGACGGTTGATAAGTAAAGTTTTTAAGAGCAATAAACCCAATTGTAAATAGAAGTAGTAAGATAAATAAGAATCCTAGGACTATTTTTTTCTTGTTTTTCATTCTTTGTTCCTCTCCATTTGTCTTTTAAATTCATTTTATCATTAATCTTATTCTATTCGTTTAATTTAGTCGAAACAAAAGGAAATAATCTACATATGTATGATTTCTTCGCTATATATGCTAAAATATATATTGGTTACGTTTGTAGGGTAAACTAAAAAACAGATAATATATATGAAAAGTTTTTGTAAAGGGGTAATATTTAAATGAGTAAATATACGATAGCTGTAGTTGGCGCTACGGGAGCGGTTGGAACAAAAATGATCGAAATGCTTGAGAGTTCAACTTTACCGATTCGCGAAATTAAAGTTCTTGCTTCTAAACGATCAGCAGGGAAAAAATTGATAGTTAATGGTTTAGAATTAACAATTGAGGAGACAATTCCTGAAGCATTTGACGGTGTTGATATTGCCTTATTTAGTGCTGGAGGAGATGTGTCAAAACGATTTGCTCCAGAAGCTGTTAAACGTGGAGCAATCGTTATTGATAATACAAGTGCTTACCGTATGGATCCTACAGTTCCGTTAGTTGTTCCTGAAGTGAATCCTGAAGCATTAACAGATCACAAAGGAATCATTGCAAATCCTAATTGTTCAACTATTCAAATGATGGTAGCTTTAGACCCAATTCGTAAAAAGTATGGGTTAAGCCGAATTATCGTTTCAACTTATCAGGCAGTTAGTGGAGCTGGGATTGCTGCAGTTAAAGAAATGAAAGAACAAGCTCAACAAATGCTTAATGGCGAAGCTTATGAAGCAAATATATTGCCTTCTGGTGGAGACAAAAAACATTATCCTATTTCGTTTAACATTTTACCGCAAATCGATTTGTTTGCTGAAGAAGGCTATACTTATGAAGAGTGGAAAATGATTAATGAAACGAAAAAAATTATGTCAGATAGCCATATTAAAATATCTGCTACTTGTGTACGTGTACCCGTAGTATCGGGACACTCAGAATCTATTTATATTGAAGTCAATGATGAATCAGCATCTATTTCTGGAATAAAAGAGGTATTAGAATCAGCACCAGGAATAGAAGTACAAGACGATCCTTCTACTCAATTGTATCCTACTCCCTTAGCAGCAGAAGGTAAAAAAGAAACGTTTGTAGGTAGAATTAGAAAAGATGTAGATGTGAAAAATGGGTATCATATGTGGGTTGTATCAGATAACTTAATCAAAGGTGCAGCTTTAAATTCAGTTCAAATTGCTGAAAAGTTACACAGTATGGGATTAGTAAAAAAATAAAAAATACAAATAATCATGAAAGAGAAGGTGTCTTTAATGAGTTTAACAAGTGCAAGAATTCTAACAGCAATGGCTACCCCTTTTAATGAAAAGGGAGAACTTGATTTTGACAGGTTGAAACCTTTAATCGACTATCTTTTAGCTAATGGGAGTGAAGGACTTCTTATCGGTGGGACAACAGGCGAATCTCCAACATTATCTCATGATGAAAAAATAGGTTTATATAAAAAATCCGTAGAGGCAATTAATGGTCGTGTTCCTGTTATTGTTGGAACGGGTACGAATAATACTGCTGAAACGATTTCATTTACAAAAGAAGTAGAAAATATTAAGGGTATTGACGCTGTATTAGTTGTAGCACCTTATTACAATAAACCTAATCAAGCGGGATTGTATGCCCATTTTGAGGCTGTATCTAAAAACACGGTTTTGCCTATTATAGTTTATAATGTTCCGGGTAGAACAAGTGTATCCATTGATGCTGCTACAACTATCCGTTTAGCAAATTTAGATAATATTATTGGTGTTAAAGAATGTATGGGATTAGATGCAATGAGTGAAATTATCGAAAAGACTAAAGATGACTTTCTTGTCTATACTGGTGAAGATAATTTAGCTTTTCCTGCTAAATGTATTGGAGCAACAGGTGTAATTTCTGTTGCAAGTCATGTATTAGGTAATGAAATGAAAGAAGTATATGATCTTTTTGATGAAGGAAAAATAAGTGACGCGGCTAAACAGCATCGTCAATTAATTCCTAAAATGAATAGTCTCTTTTCAGTGCCATCTCCTGCACCTGTGAAAATGGTTTTAAACACTCTGGGAATAACAGTAGGAAGTGTAAGATTGCCTTTAGTGGATTGTACACAGGAAGAAACTCGACATATATTAGAAATCTTAAAGGTAGAAAAATAAATAAAAACAAATAGAAAGAAATAGAGGTGAAGAAATGAGTAACATTAAAATAATTCCACTAGGTGGCGTTCGTGAAAATGGAAAGAATATGTACGTTGTTGAAGTAGATGAAGAAATATTTGTTCTGGATTGTGGTTTAATGTATCCAGAAACAGAATTATTGGGGATAGATATAGTTATTCCTGACTTTAGCTATTTAGAAGAAAATAAAGATCGTGTAACTGGGGTATTCTTAACACACGGACATGAAGATGCAATAGGAGCACTACCTTATTTTCTTCAAAATTTTGATGTACCAGTTTTTGGTACAGAATTAACGATTGCATTAGCAAAATTATTTGTAGAAAAAGACAGCCAAGTGAGTGCTTTTAATGACTACCATATTGTTGATGAAAATACTGAAATTGAGTTTGGAAATACTGTTTTAGGTTTTTTTAGAACAACTCATACTATTCCAGATTCTGTAGGGATTACATTGAAAACGGATGAAGGTAGCATTGTTTACACTGGGGATTTTAAATTTGATCAAAGTGCGACTCCTGCTTATCAGACTGATTTGGCTAAAATAAGCGATATAGGAAAAACAAACGTATTAGCTTTATTAAGCGATTCAAGTGATGCAGAAAGTTCTGTTGAAAACTTGAGTGATTTTAAAGTTGCTGAACAAGTCGAAGATACATTCCGTAATACTAAAGAGCGTATCATTGTTGCAAGCGTTGCTAGTAATATCTTACGTATTCAACAAGTGATGGATGCAGCATATAAATCTGGCAGAAAAATATTTTTCACCGGTAAAAAAGTAGAAGAAATTGTTGAAGTAGCCATGAAATTGAAAAAAATTCATTTACCTAATGAAGATTTAATTGTTCCAATTGAAGATATCGAAAAATATCCAGATAATGAAATTGTTATTTTGGAAACGGGTACGACTGGAGAACCAATTAAAACTCTTCAAAGAATGGCAACGGGTAAACATTTACAAATCAATATTAAAGAAGGAGATTTAGTTTATATTGTTACTAGCCCTTCTGTTAGTATGGAAGTAACTGTTAATAAAACTAAAAATATGATTTATCGTGCAGGTGGAGAAGTAAAACAGATTTCTGATAATGTGAAAGTTTCAGGACATGCTACTCCAAATGATTTAAAATTAATGATTAATCTAATTAAACCAACCTATTTTATTCCAGTTACTGGAGAGTATAGACGTTTAGCTGCACATGCTAAGTTAGCTCATGAAGTGGGTATTCCTTTTAAAAATATCTTCATTCCTGGAAAAGGGGATGTTGTTGAATATAAAGCAGGTCGCATGTCCATGTCTGGGCAAGTAACCGCAGGCAATACAATGGTTGATGGTATTGGTATTGGAGATATTGGCAATATTGTTTTACGTGATCGTAAGTTATTATCTGAAGATGGTATTTTTGTAGCTGTTGTCACAATTAGTCGTAAAAAAGGGAAGATTATGTCGGGCCCTGAAGTAATGACACGCGGATTCGTATATGTTAAAGAGAATACGGATCTTATTGAAGCAAGTAACGAGATTGTTAGAAAAGTTGTAGAAGATAACTTGAATCATAAAGAGTTTGAATGGAGTCGTCTAAAACAAGAAATTAGAGACGCACTAAGTAAATATCTATTCGAACAAACGAGAAGAAGACCTGTAATTTTGCCAATTATCATGGAAACTAGCTCGCGTAACAGAAGAAATTAAAAGTTAAATAAAATATAGATAAAAAACCTTTCAAAAAAGTGTGTATTTTGAAAGGTTTTTTTTAAAGTATAAATATGTTTGTACTTAAAGTAGCCCATAAGGCTAATATTCATACCATGTGTGAAATATAGACTATTACTTGGATAAGTTTAGCATAGAATGATGAAGAATACGTAAGAGCTGAATAAGCAGAGAATGAACTGAACCGATATAGTTTTTTATAACTAAAACAATGAAGAATATAAAAAATGACCCCAACTCTTTTTATAAAAAAAGTTAGGGTCATTTTTGAGTTTAAAACAATCATGTTACTTAGTATTTCAAAATGCTATTTTTTATTTAGTTACACCTTTAGTCCAAGCTGCAACTTCTTCAGGGTGATCTTCAATCCATGCATTTGCAGCATCTTTTGGATCTTCACCATCGCTAATAGCTAACATGATTGATTCAATATCGTCGGTTGTCCAGTTAAATTGGTCTAAAACTTTGTATGCTTCTGGCATATCTTTCTCTAAATCTTTTCTAACCATTGTGTTAATTGTTTCTTCTCCACCATAAGATTCTTTAGAATCATCAAGATACTTTAAGTCATATGTTGCAAACATCCAATGAGGAGACCAGCCAGTAATAACAATTTCTTCTTCATTTGCAATAGCTTGTTTCAAAGCAACAGTCATCGCTCCAGATGAAGAAGTTTCTAGTTTCCAATCGCCTAAATTATCGTATTCATTCATAGTTTTTTCTGTTGCAGCTACGACGCCAGCACCAGGTTCAATTCCAGTGATTGTTTTCTTAGCTTCATCTGTTAGGTCTTCAATTGAATCAACATCCATGTACTCAGGAACGACTAAACCAAGTTTAGCACCACTTAAGTTTTCACCTAGGTTTTGAAGGTCA
>JAVWJE010000069.1:0-10996 GCA_036639135.1 Carnobacterium sp.
CATAGCTTTATTCAATTGGATAACTTTACTCACCGACCCTATTTGACAAAGAGCCACAATTTAAAACGCTCTAAGTTACTGGCTATCAGTAACTTAGGGCGTTTTATTTTTCTAATTTCCAAAAAATTCTTTCTGTTATATTGGTGTTGTTTTCAACTGTTTTTTCGTCTGATGCCTATTTATATACACTTCTTAATACTGAAATCCAGCTAAAAAGTGTACCAATCGTAATAACGAATATTACGGCTACATCTATAATTAACCACCAATCATAAAACTTCTCTTCATTCTATTCTTATAGCTTGTCTTTTATCTTATTCACAATACCTTTTACAGGAGTTGTAGCTGGTTCAATATCAATCGATTTTTGAACGAGTTCATGTCTTTCTCCCAAATTCTCGTCGGATTTTTTATGCCACAATTCTTTTTGTCTTTTTTTAACCATCGCTTCCATTGCTTTTGGAATGACATTTCGGTAGTTATTTGTTTCGCCCGTTAGCACTTTGATGCCTTCTTTGATGAGTTCTTCCGGATTCAATTGTTCATAAGGAAATGCTAACTGTTTATAGTCAAAAAGTCGTTCTTCCGGATTATCTTGCCATGTTTTCCATGCCTCAAACTCACGGTCATTGAATCCAGTTAAATAAGGTCCTGGGTTGATGACTGCCACTTGTACCTTGAACTCTTGAAGTTCTTTGCTAAGTGATTCGGCAAATGCTTCTAAAGTAAATTTTGATCCGCCATAAGGTCCCGATAACGGGTCTGCCATCAGACCGGAAACAGAAGACATAAACACGATTTTCCCTCTTTGTTTTTTAACCATTGCCTTAGCTATTTTTTGAGTCAATAGGATTGGTCCGAATACGTTTACTTCAAATTGATTGCGCAAGTGTTCCTCTGGTATATCCACTAATGAACCACCTTCAGAAATTCCGGCGTTATTCAATAATACATCTACATCCCAAGTACATGCTCTTTCTCTATCTGCTGGATTGGTCACATCTAGTTTCTCAACTTGTATATCAAGTTTCTTTTCTTTTGCTTCTTTTTCAAACGCGGATACTTCTGACATTGTTTCGACTCCTGCGATGACCTTTTCCCCTTGTTCTGCCAAACCTAAAGCAATGCCTTTTCCAAACCCGGTTCCTGCACCCGTAATAAGAAACGTTTCTTGTACCATCTGCTATTCCTCCTAAAAGTATTAATAGACTTGTTATCCTATAAGAAGTATAGCAGTATTAGGAAAACGTTTTCCAATGATATGCACTAGTTCTCGTAATTCTTGTTTTCAAATTTCTAAAATACTTGTGTCTAGGTAACTTATCTTTAAAATCATTCATAAGGCATTAAAAACAACCAGACCCATTTTTTAACATGAAAAAAAAGCGAGACAAAAAGCATTTAGACCTGAATTACTGAAGTGAATAAGCGTAATCAGGTAACAAAATAACTAATATTATTCATTAAGCTGACGTCGGATATTCTTTTTTGAACACGTTCTAGAATAAACTTTTGAATATAAAAAGGAGGTTGAGACTTTTGTCCCGACCTCCTTTTTATTTACTGTTCATTGGTTTCCAATTCACCTGTTTTTTCTTGGTATGTCTGCAATTGATACATATCATAATACATTCCTTTTTTATCGATTAGTTCATCGTGACTGCCTTGTTCAACAATTTCACCATTATTCAACACTAAGATCTTATCTGCGTCTTTAATAGTAGATAACCGATGAGCGATAATCAATGACGTCCGGCCTTTACGCATATTGGCTAAACCTTTTTGGATTTTCCCTTCTGTTTCTGTGTCAATATTAGCAGTTGCTTCATCCAAGATTAAAATCCGGGGTGAACGTAGAATCGTTCTAGCAAAACTAATCAATTGCTTTTCACCAGCAGATAAACTTGCCCCTCGTTCAATAACTTTAGATGCATAACCCTTTTCCATTTCAGCTATAAAATCATCCGCATAAACAAATTCTGCTGCTTTTTGAACTTCTTCATCAGTATAAGATGCATCGTACATCCGAATATTATCCGCAATATTTCCATAAAACAAAAAGCTATCCTGCAAGACTAATCCCATTTTGTTTCGAAGTTCTTTTATGGGCATATCTTTTAAGGAGTACCCATCGATGATTATCTCCCCTTCATGATACTCATAAAATCGCATCAGTACATTGATGATGGAACTTTTACCTGATCCCGTTTGGCCTACTAAAGCAACGGTTTGACCCGGTTTCACTTCAAAACTAATATCACGTAAAACTTGTTTTTGGCCATCATATGAAAAATTTAAATGGCTCACTTTGATGTGCCCATCTGTAATCAGACCATTTTTTTCTTGTGTAGGTTGGGGTGCTAGTTCATCGCTTTCCAGCAATCCTTTAACACGGTGTCCAGCAACAATCCCATCTTGTAAAGAACTCAAACTATTCATCATCTGACTAATCGGTTGAAAAAATGAACGTGAATACGCTGTAAAGGCATACACCAGTCCAATATCAACAGCATTTTGGCTCCAATCTTGGTACCCAAAAATAAGCAGCACGACTACTAAAGCAAGAGATTCAATCACGTTAATTGCAGGTGCTAGTAATAAGGCATTCATACTATACATTGAGCGACGAGAAGCGACGTATTCTTGATTAATACTATCGAAATCTTCTATAAAATTCTGTTCTTGATGGTATTTTTGGATAATACTCATTCCACTAATAGATTCGCTTAAACTAGCATTCAGTTGACTCAATATATTTCTCATCCGACTATATACTAGAGTGCTTTTCTTTCGATAAACTCCTGCCATCCAAATGATAAAAGGAATAAATAAAAGAAAGACTAGAGCCATCCGCCAGTTCAATGCAAACATAGCAATCGTGATAGCAATAACACTAAATAACCCATTAGAAATATTTAAAAAGACTGTCCAAAACTCTTTAATTGTTTCGGTGTCATTTGTTACTCTAGAAACAAGGGTACCAGCAGGAGTTTGGTCAAAATACCTCATTCCCAATGAACCAACTTTTTCGTATAATTTATTTCGAATATTTCCTACGGTTTTTTCAGAAGCTGTATTAAAAAGAAAATCTTTTCCGTAAGAAAATAAAGCTTTAAGAATAGTTAATACACCATAAAACGTTACTACATGAACGGTAATGTCCATTGTTGCTGTTCCTTTTGCTAAATAAGTATCTATATAGCGCTGAATAATGATTGGTAAATAAGCTGCAATAGCTGAACTTAATGCTAAAAAGATAAAAGAAATTAGAAACAGAAATTTATGAGGTTTTGCAAACCGCATCAGGGTAAGTAGAACCTGGCCTGATTCTTTAGTGGAAAAGGTAGTTTGTTTTTGTTCCGCCATTACATTCCCTCCCCATCTAATTTTTTCTCTAACTGTTGTTTTTGGTACATATCACTGTACCACCCGTTTATATTGATTAATTGTTGATGAGTACCGCGTTCACTCATTTTTCCTTTTTCCATTACGATGATCTCATCCGCATGCATGATTGAACTAATGCGATGAGCAGAAATAATGGTTGTTTTATGGCTTCGCTCTTGTTTAAGAGAATTTAAAATTGTTTCTTCTGTTTGCGCATCTACCGCCGAAAGAGAATCATCTAAAATCAAGCATTCTGGTTCTACAGCTAATGCTCTAGCAATAGCTATCCGCTGTTTTTGTCCACCAGATAAAGAAACTCCTCGTTCGCCAACTTTTGTATCGTATCCTTCAGGAAATTCTAAAATGTCTTCGTGAATATTAGCTAATCGTGCGTACTTTTCAACTTCTCCTTGAGATAACGTTGGGTTTCCAAAGCGAATATTCTCACGAATAGTTGTCGAAAATAAAAAGTTTTCTTGCGGAACAATAGCTATTCCTTTTTTCAATGATTCTAATGCGTAATTTTTTATATTAATATCATTATATGAGATCGTTCCTTCATACTGATCATAATCACGCATCAGCAATTTGTATAACGTACTCTTTCCAGAACCTGTTCTGCCAACGACACCTAGCATTTTTCCTTTTTTCAATGCAAAAGAAATAGTGGTTAAAGCAGGATGCACATCATCTGGATAAGTAAAAGATTGAATATCGAAGTCAATATCTCCATCTAAAGGTTGATGATAAGCATCTTTAGCTTCTACGATAGAAGGGGTATATTCTAATAAAGTTTCTACCCGATCATAAGCAGCACTCCCACGTTCGAGAGTATTAATTAGACCACCTACAGCTAATAAAGGCCACTGCATCATACCAATATAACTAATGAAAGCCACTAAATCCCCAATAGAAATGCGTCCAATCTGAACAAAATTCCCACCAACTAATAACGCAATTACATACGTTAATCCCATGATGATTTCGATACTTGGACTGAGAGCTGCTTTTAATTTATAAACACGTTGATTCTTGTCTACTACCTTTCGTGTCTCTTCCTTGAATGCCGAAAAATCTTCTTTTTCTTCACCAAATGTTTTAAGAACTTTCATGCCTGTTACACTTTCTTGAACGTGGTTATTCATTGAAGAAAAAGCTTGTAAAGCACCTCGGTAACGTGCATGTATCATTTTGCCTAAATACGTTGAGACAAAAATTAAAATTGGTAACGGTAAAATAGCTATCAGAGTTAGCTTCCAATCAATGAAAAAGAACATTGAAAAGAGTGTAATCCCGCCTAAAGATAAAGCATCTGTTAACGTTAAGACACCATCAGCAGCAACAAACCGAATAGCTGCTAAGTCGTTTGTTGCATGAGCCATCAAATCTCCTGTACGGTATTTTTGGTAAAATTCAGCATCCATACGTGTAAAAAATGAAAATAAACGATTACGTAATATAGATTCGATCAATGTCGAGTTTCCAAATAATGCTATTCTCCAACCGTATCGTAGAGCATACATCACAAGCGAGAAAATAAGTATGAGTGAAACAAAAAAGAGTAAAATCTTCCAATTTAGCGTTCCTGCTATAAAATGGTCAATAAGGGTACCGATAATTTTAGGATTCATCACTTGTAAAATAGCACAAATAATCAAAGCTATCACACCTAAAGCATAACTTTTCCAGCGTAATTTAAAGAACCACCCATATTTTTTAAACGTATCAAACATCTATTTCATCCCTTTCGTTTTATCCTTTGTCATTTTATAGAGAATGACAGCTTTATCCATAAAAAAAAATAGAAAGAAAACTTCCTATTTTTTTAATAAGAGTCCGTTTAGTTATTTTATTCTCACCTATCCTTAACGTCTCCATGTATTGAAGTAAATTTAATCGTATCTGTCACCAGTTGGTTTATTTCCTTCTCATTTAAAGAATAGTAATGCCAAGTTCCTGTTTTTTTAACAGTTACTAAGCCTACATCTACAAGAACATTTAGATGGTGAGATAAAGTAGGCTGCGTAAAATCAAATTGCTTCAGAATATCACAAGCACATAACTCACCATACGATAGCATGTCTACTATTTTGACACGCTTAGGATCAGATAATGCTTTCATCACTTTTGCATAAGATTCATAGTCCATACTCAGACCTCTTTTCTCTTCACTTTTGCCACCTTACTAATATAGATGATATTCTATCTATCTGCAACTTTTTTAAAGGGATACTAGTCATTTTTAATTTTTTCAAAGGGTTTAAATATTAACTTATTATTCTCAGTCAACATCAGGGCAGCTGAAAATGAGTCTCCTTCCTTTTTGTTAAAGCCTTTTAATACCTGTGTTTCTTTTGTCTTTAATAAATTTTTGATCATCGTTTCAGATAAAGTTTTTCCTACATAACGTTTTGGCAATGTAAATGTACATCCATTATGGTAACCGCTACAGCCATAAAATTTACCTTTATCCATTATTGACTGTCCACATGCAGGACATTTTCCAATCATCTGCTTCGTTCCATAGTTACTATTTACATGAGTAGACCAATCGTTTTTTTCAATCACTTCTGCACTTGAAACTAACGTATGTTGAATAAATTTTTGAATATTTGCCAAGAAGGCTTCTTGTGTGCCTTCTTCATTTTTTATTTTCTTTAAATAAGTTTCCCATTTAGCCGTCATTTCCGGACTGCTTAACAACGTATCTTTTACTGCTTGGCAGAGTATCATTCCTTTTTTGGTAACAGTCACATTATTCTTTTGAATGTCTATATATGTTTGTTTTTTGAGTGTCTCAAGAACATTTGCTCTTGTTGCTTCTGTTCCAATTCCTTCTGTTGCTTTTAAAATTTCTTTTTCTTTCTCATTTTCTAATTCTTTGCCGCATGTCTTCATTGCTGTAATTAATGTGCCTTCTGTATACGCTTTTGGCGGCGAAGTAAATCCTTCTGAAGTAGATAATTCTGCTTCAACCGTTTCATTTTTTTGTACTAAAGGCAGCTCAGTGTTCTCTTTTTTATCTGAAGGTTTACTGGTAGCGTATTCCAATTTTTGCCAACCTTTATCTATAATGGTTCGACCCTTACTCTTGAAAGGAAGACCTTTAACATCCACTGTAATCGTTGTTTCATCATACGTAAAATTTGTTTCAAACATAGCCAATGTTCGCTTCAAAACTGTAAAATAGATGTTTTTTTGAATAGCCGATAACTTACTTAACTCTTTTTGTGTCGGTATTTTTTTAGTTGGAATAAGAGCATAATGCTCTTGAACTTTTGAACCATCCACATAACGTTTTCGCTTACTTGTATTCGGTTGGTTAATGGTGTAGTTCAATAAACTTTGATAGTCTTCCATTCTTTCTACTAAGTAATGAAATTCTGAATCGGTAATATGCCTACAATCGCTTCGAGGATAACTTAAGATTTTAGCTTCATAAAGAGACTGAACGTGTTTCAATGTGTCTGCTGGGCTTACTTTATACTTCTTATTTATGAGACTTTGCAAGTCACTTAAAGAAAATAGTAAAGGTGAGGGCTGTGATACATGTTTCATTTCAACATTAGAAATCACTCCTGGGTTACTAGCCAATAATTGATGTTTTTTAATCAAATCCAACAAATCCTTTTTTGTCGGAAATTTTTTATTGTATTTCGCTTTAAACATTCCATTTTCAGCTTTTACTAATGCTTGCATTTCAAAAAATGGTTCTGGAATAAAATTTTCTATCTCTTTTTGGCGAGTATAAATGAGATAAAGTGTTGGAGTTTGAACGCGTCCTACACTAAATACTCCTTCGTTAATTCCTTTTTTTTGTAAAGAGAGTGTATACATCCGAGATAAATTAATCCCTATTAACCAGTCACTTATTTGTCTGGTTTGAGCTTCAATATAAGAAGAATAAAACTCATTTCCATCCCTTAAATTAGAAAATCCTTTTTGTATTTCATCTGATTCAAGCGAATTGATCCATAAGCGTTTAATTTCTTTATTGCCAACTTGTGCTTGGTTTATAATCGAACGCGCAATATTTTCGCCTTCTCGATCGCTATCAGTCGCAATCACAATCTGTTTTGCTTCTTTAAGCAATTTTTTTACCACATTAAATTGTTTCGCTTTTCCTTGTCCTACTTTAAATTTAAAGCTTTCTGGGATAATGGGTAATTCTTTCATATTCCATTTTTTCCATTCATCTCTATAATCTTCTGGCGAAGCCAATTCAACCAAGTGGCCAAACCCCCAAGTAATGATATCATTAGACGGGTTTAAAATGATGTATCCATCTTTTTTTGAAAATTTTCCAAAAGATTCAGCGTAAGCTAAAGCTTGAGAAGGTTTTTCTGCCAAAATTATTACTGGTTTCATAATAGATCTCCTTTCGTCAGTAGTAGAAACACTAGTTCTTTTATTATCGTATAAATGTAGGAAGGTTTACGAATTCATCGTTAGGGTGCAATTCATGTTTATTTTAGTTTTTGACGCTTTTCACTATAGTTCGGCCACTTTATATCTCAGAACAGTTTTTGATTTTTCAGGAGGTGTTCTTCTTACGTCTGTAACGTATATTTCTTTATATGTTTTCTCTATCCTGTTGAGGTTGTTCTCTAGACAAAATTGTTTCATCAATTTGAATGTTTCTGGTTCTGTATCGTAACTTCCCAAATGCATCGATTGAACACACAAGCCTTCTGTCATTTTTTCAAATTTAACAGGATCTAAATTGAGTTTCGGATTTTTATTTGTGACCCTATTTAATGCATATTGGAATAAATCTTCTGTCACAAAGTCCGGCTGTCGGATCATTAACTTGTATACAAAGTGGTCCTTGTCCAAGTGGTCTAATTTTCTACCTTCTTCATCTAAATCCCAGTGTCCTTCTAAAGGAAATACTGTATATTCGAAATATCCTTCAGGGGTTATACCTTGTTTAGGCAACATTCTGATTGTATAGGACAAAGAATAAAGGATTTCAATATTTTCTTTGAATTGGTTGCTCGTATTTGGATTTCCACTCCCCTCAACAGTGAAGAACTGCATTTGAGGAACTTCAATTTTAGTTGGGGTTTTTTTGGGTAAATACAATTCCTTCAATTCTTTTCTCCATTTATATTTTTGCATAACTTTCTCCCATTCATTTTAAATTATTTTATTTCAGGTCTACTTAGAAACTTCAAACATGAGATTAAAGATAAAATAAATTCGATAGAATTATTTGCCATAGAATTGTCTTATATACGTGTAACTTAAGTCCTGCATCCAGATAACTATAATACCACTTTTTTTGTTCTTTGTAGACAGGATTGCTGTTCTCTTTTTCAAACAATATAAGAGGAACAAAAGATGATTTGATTTTTAATTATTTGAAACGACTACTAAAAATGAATGGCCTTATTCTCTCATTTTTCACACTATACGACTATACACTTTATTGTTATAATCATATATAAAGGCTATTTCTTTTTTTAGTATCCACTATCATTTATAGAAGAGGATGTGTTTGTATGATTTTTCAATTTAAAATTTCTTTACTACATGTTGGAGTACCCGTGTGGCGAAGAATCCAAGTAAACAGCCATACTACTTTTCGTGAATTACATGAAATTATTCAAATCAGTTTTGATTGGTATAACTCTCACTTACACAATTTTTCTATCCGAAAATCAAATGGAGAGCAAATTCAAAATATTTTTATCGAACCTGATAATGAGTACCAAGGTCCTAACTCCAATGACGGCTGGGGTGGATTTGCTTCTTTCACTAAACAATTAAATGAAGAAGAAGAAACCCTAGACAAATGGTTCAAAAAAGAAAAAGATCGAATTGTTTATATGTATGATTTTGGAGATGACTGGGAGCATGAAGTTGTATTGGAGAAAATTTTAGAAGTTGATTCTACAGCTCACTACCCTATTTGCCTTAAAGCAAAAAATGATGCACCTGAAGAAGATAGTCGGGGTGAACTCATAGATGGCGATTATTCATTGATTAATCCAGATGCGAAAGAAATTGTCGAAGATATTAATGATGCTTTCAGAAAAAAATTTAAATTCAGAATCTAACTAACTAGTAAAACCAAACAAATTTAACCACAATCGAACTGATTTCCCGTGTTTATATCTCACTCATTATTTAAATAATAATCATAAAAAAACAGTCAGAACCACCATTGAAACGGTAGTTCTGACTGTTTTTCAAACTATTCCTTAGGTAAAAGCCAACTTAATGAACGTTAACTAATTGGGCTAAATGGAATTCTAAATGTTCTTCAATAAAGGTCGCAATCGTATAATAACTATGATCGTGTCCTTTTTGCATGCGGACCGTCAACGGATAATTTTTCTCCTCTGCAACAGCTGCCAGCTTAGATGGCTGCAATTGTTTTTCATAAAATGGATCGGCATCTCCTTGATCAATCAGGATGGGAACTTTCTTGCCACTGTGTTTTTTTAACAGTTCTAATGCATCCCATTCAAGCCAATCTTTTTTATTTTTACCTAAATACTCTCCAAAAGCCTTTATCCCCCAAGGAACTTGGCTGGGGTTAACAATTGGAGCAAAAGCTGAGATCGATTGGAATCGTTCTGGGTTACGTAGTCCGATGACTAATGCTCCATGTCCACCCATAGAATGACCAGAGATAAGCTCTTTTCCAGTTAACTTAAACTGTTTATGAGCAATTGTTGCTAACTCTTTAGTAACGTAATCATACATTTTATACTGTTTTGCCCAAGGCTCTTGAGTAGCATTAATATAAAAACCTGCTCCTTGTCCTAAATCATAATCCTTAGAATCAGCGATATCTGCTCCACGCGGGCTCGTATCTGGCATGATCATGGCTACACCTAATCTTGCAGCTGCTTTTTGCGCACCCGATTTATGTGTGAAATTATCGTCTGTACATGTTAAACCTGATAACCACCAAAATAGAGATGGATTAGGAAACCTTTTTTTATCTGGTAAAAATAAACTGAAGGTCATTGGACAACCTAGAGTGGTTGAGTCATGACGGTACTTGTATTGTACTCCATCAAAACTAACGTGTTTTTCAAGTAATTCTAATTCCTGCATGATTTCTTCCTCCTTAAATACTCTTCAATAGAATTGTTTAATTGTAAGAAAGGACTGTACGAATAGACTCACCTTTATGCAATAAATCAAATGCTTCATTAATTTGGTCAAACGGTAACGTATGAGTGATGAATGGGTCTAATTTAATATCGCCTCTCATCGCTTCTTCAACCATTCCTGGTAATTCAGTGCGTCCTTTTACTCCGCCAAATGCTGAACCACGCCATACGCGTCCGGTAACCAATTGAAACGGTCTCGTACTGATTTCTTCCCCAGCTCCAGCTACGCCTATAATAACACTTTCTCCCCAACCTTTATGACAACATTCTAAAGCTGAACGCATGACGTTTACATTTCCAATACATTCAAAGCTATAATCAACGCCGCCATCCGTCAATTCAACAATGACCTCTTGAATCGGACGGTCGTATTCTTTTGGATTAATAAAATCAGTCGCTCCCAGTTCTTTAGCTAACTCAAATTTATTTGAATTGGTATCAATAACAATAATTCGTCCAGCTTTTTCTTTAACTGCACC
>JAVWJE010000070.1:0-7851 GCA_036639135.1 Carnobacterium sp.
CAGAGATAACTTTTAACTCTTTTGATTTAATCTCCACAAATAAATCTGGTTTTAGAAATTGATCTGTTTCTCCATTAAATAGAGCACCTGGATAGGGAGTTAGAGTTTGGATGAAATCAAAAATTAATTGTATTTCATTTAAAGAGATATCTAACTTCCTAGTAATCTCTTTCCATTTACGATCTGTAAAAAGATCGAATTCTTCTTCTAAAATAATATACGCCATATTTGGAGCATCTTCTTGACGTTCTGTTTGAAGCATCAAACATTCTTGCAGATTTCTAGCACCGACACCCGCTGGTTCTAACTGTTGAAGTAAAACTAAAGCGTCAAGTATTTGAAGAGGTTGAGCTTGTGTTAGTCTTTCAGCATCTTCTAACGTAATAGTCAGGTAACCATTGGTATCCAAATATTCGCTAAGCCATATCACTAATTCTCTTAAACGAGTATCCCTCATTGTTAGGTGAATCTGTTCAGAAACGTATTCGAACAAAGATAGATACGTATCAGGAATTTGATTCATATAATTAGTTTTATCGTCATCTTGATTATAGGTGTTCATTGTCGGAAAGTTTTCGATTAGGCGCTCTTGAGGTACACTAACTTCAATTAGGGGATTTCCTAGCGCTTTTTGATTTAAGAAAGCCAATAAATCTTCTTGATTGTATTGCAACATTTGAATAGATTGCTGGAGTTGTTGTGTCATTGCCATTTTTTGAACTTGGTTTTGTTGTTGAGAAAATGATTGTTCAAAATTCATATAGCGCCCTCCTTTAATAAAAATGGTCATCACACCATTATTGTAACACAAAGAAGTAGTGTGGTTTCTATTATAATAACAAGGTTAAAAAAAAGAAGTAGCTAATTAAAGACCTTGTTTTTTAGTGAGATATCAGCTAAACTGAACTAGTTGATAACTTTGAATAAGTCTCCTTGGTGTAATGGATATCACGTAAGATTCCGGTTCTTGAGATGGGGGTTCGATTCCCTCAGGAGACATCTATTAAGACAATTAAACGTTGATTTAACAATGGTTCTGAGAATTCATGGCGAAATTATCGCACAAAAGTAAAAAGAACACCAACTGTTGCTGATTTCATATCTTCTAAATAGTTGTTTTTTTGTTGAATAGCATGATTAGTTACGAAAGCTCATTGTTAAATCCTTAGATTAGTTTTTATCACCAAACGAAAAAAATTGTGACTTTAGGAATAATAGATAACCAAACGTATTCTATAAAATAAGGTAATAAAAAAAGCTTGCTATAAATAAGCAAGCTAAGAGATAAAATCTGTTTTGGTTAGTTTATAAATACGGTGTTTTTCACTTTCCAATCTTCTAGTTTAATAGAGACCCAAAAACTATAAATACCAAAAGTGATGATACACAAGAAGAACCATTTAATCCAATGACCAAATAACCCAATTGCTGAACCGATAAACTTCATTCTTTTTCCTTCTATAACGGTATGGTTAATTTTCCAACCATAAACCATACACAATGCCCAAGGATAACAAATCCCCAATGTGAGCACAGTTACAGCGAATCCCAGAAGGCTCCATCCGATAAAACTAAATAATCCACCATCAAAAAAAGAGTTTGTACCTCTTCTTGTTTCCATATCCAATCTCCTTTATAAAAACTATTTCATTGTAGCGATTCTCTAATTATACCTTTAATTAGCAATAATGCTACTTTTCATAAATCAGTTCTATTGTTTGACCTTTGTTGACCAAAAGAGTAAAATACAAAATAGTAAGACTTAATGAAGTTTATGTTACAATACAAAAGGATACTATTTTAAGGAGGAAACAAGTTATGAATTTAATCCCTACAGTAATAGAACAATCATCAAGAGGTGAGCGTGCATACGATATTTATTCACGTTTATTAAAGGACCGCATTATTATGTTGAGTGGAGAAATTAATGATGACGTAGCGAACTCGGTTATTGCTCAATTGTTATTCTTAGACGCTCAAGATCCTGAAAAAGATATTTACATTTACATTAACTCTCCAGGAGGAAGTGTAACAGCTGGATTTGCTATTTATGACACAATGAACTTCATCAAAGCAGATGTTCAAACAATTGCAATGGGAATGGCTGCTTCAATGGGAAGTTTCTTGCTAACAGCTGGAACTAAAGGGAAACGTTATGCTTTACCAAATGCTGAAGTAATGATTCACCAACCACTTGGTGGAGCACAAGGACAAGCAACTGAAATTGAAATTGCTGCACGTCATATTTTAAAAACACGTGCACGTTTGAACCAAATCTTGTCTGAACGTACTGGGCAACCAATTGAAATTATCGAACGCGATACAGATCGGGATAACTACATGTCTGCTGAAGATTCTAAAGCATACGGGTTAATTGATGAAATCATGGAAAATAGTGCAGATTTAAAGGGATAAAATGTAAGAAAAGATGAGGGAGTATAATCCTCATCTTTTTTATATATATAAAAGGAAAAGCAAAAAAGTAACAATTGCACTCAATTTTCTTTATACTAGTAAGTAATGAATAGCAAAGGGGATTTTATAATGGATATTAGTAAAATAAAAGCAAATGAAATAGATACCGCTTACGGATTGGAAATTGGAGATCCTAACGCACCAGTAAAAGTTTTAGAGTTTATCAATTTACAATGTCCTTTTTGTAAGAAGTGGCATAACGAATCAAAAGAGCTTTTAGCTAAGTATGTTGAAGAAGGCAAAGTACAACATATCATTAAACACTACAATAAAGAAACGCCGCATTTAGTAAAAGGAAACGTCATTCATCGTTATTTAGATTATTCGAATCCTAAAGCAGCTCTAGAAGAAATGGATTATTTCTTTGAAAAGCAAGATGAATGGGGCACATTAGAAAATCTTGACGACGTAGCGGCTTACGTTGAAGAAAAGCGTGGTTTGAAGGTACAATCCAATGAAAAGGAAATAGAAGGCATTATCGAAGAAGCTGTACGAGCTAATATAGAATTTGTTCCGACTGTTTTCATTGGGGAAGCAATTTTTGATGAACACATTACAGTCGATGAACTTAAAACGTTGATTGAAGATAAATTAAAAAAAGCTCATTAAAAAAAAGAAATCGAAAGACAGCAAAAGCTAAAAAACTTTTGTTGTCTTTCTTCACTTAAAAAGCGAGAGTGAATAAAAGGAAGTTGGTAATGTGCCTTTTGGGATAATGGTATCCTTGTTTTTATCTGTATTTGCGTATTTTATTATTGTGACACCTTGGGGAAATGAAATAAATAATAGAGATTTAGAAAAAAATGAACCGTTTTAGATGATATGAATATGCTCTTAATTCATATTTAATGATTATTTTAATAGCGATGTTATTTGATGTATACGATATAGGCTCACTCATTTTAATGTTTGTGTTCAATGCGACGGTGAATTTATTCGGCTTAGTAATGGAAGAAATGTGCTATTATAAAAAGAAAATAGATTAGAAACTATTTTATTTTTGAGAACATCGTTGGATTCTTTCCACGATTAGTTATTTTGTTATATGCATTTGGAAATGCGGATCAGACAGAAATTCCTTGGTTTTTTAATGCTTTAGCAGGTTCTTATTTCGTATTCTTTAATCTATTTCCCATAAATATGATTATGCAGTATAAAAAAATCGGACCTTGGAAAAAATTATTTATACGGAGAACGTGCCTATATTATTTTAAGTTTAGTGGCGAAATCAGTTCTAGCATGGTTAGCGTTTGCAGGAGTCATGCAACCTTGATGTGAAAACGATTAAAAAAATGGAATACTCAAAAGGAGATAGGTTTTCTTTTGAGTGTTTTATTTATGTCTATTATTTTTCATATAGCTCTATTTTTTTAAATCAGCAATAAAATGAGCAGTTGAGTAAAAAAAGAGTGTGAAAGTTTGTGGGTTTACCCCTTTAAGCTTGAAAGTAAAAAGACTAGATGATATAATAGTGGATGTAAGAGATAAAAGCGGTGCTCATTTTTAGACCGTATAGGAAAACAAGATTAAAACATACAGTTAACTGAATGTCTTGTTTCACTTGGATCTCTTGTTTTTTTAGTCAATAAGGGTCGTCTAACGACTCACGTGGTCGCTAACTGACCCACTGAGAAAGAGGTATCTCATGCAGGATGTATTGTCTATCATTGAAAAAGTAACCCCGGACATTATGGATACGCTGAGAAGACGATACCAAATTTTGCGCAATGTTTACTTGCTGGGTCCGATTGGACGTCGAGTACTCGCCGACAAGATGGGTATTACTGAGCGTGTACTACGAACAGAAGTAGATGCATTGAAAAAGCAAAGCTTGATTATAACATCTAAAGTAGGGATGCAATTAACCGTAAATGGAGATATTGTTTACCATGATTTAGATCAAATAATGGGGCAATTGTTAGGAATGCGAGAGAAAGAAAATCAGTTAGCTGCGTATTTAAAGATAGAACATTGTGTGATTGTTTCTGGAAATGTTGAGGAACAACCCAAAGTTCAAGATGAGTTAGGACGAGCAACGATGGATTCATTGAAAGTATTGTTGACTGAAAGAACAAATATCATTGCAGTTATGGGCGGTACAACGATGGCTGAAGTTGCCAATCATATGGACGAAAGTCTAGCTAATCATCGAGAATTACTATTTGTGCCAGCTAGAGGTGGACTTGGAGAATCAGTGGATATTCAAGCTAACGCTGTTAGTGCACAGATGGCCAAGAGAACGGGTGGGAAGAATCGTGTCTTGTATGTACCAGAACAAGTAAGCGAAGAAACCTATAAGCCACTCTTGCAAGAACCAGAGATCAAAAAAACGCTAGATCTGGTAGAACAAGCTAATTGTGTTCTCTATAGTATTGGAGATGCAACACATATGGCACAGCGCAGAGGGATGAGCAAAGATGTTCTAGCTCTGATTAAAGACAAAGCAGCAGTTGGAGAAGCTTTCGGAGAATTCTATAACCAAAATGGAGAAGTCGTTTATAAGATTCCACGTATTGGTATGCAATCAAAAGATCTTACACGAATACCAAGTGTGATCGCGATTGCAGGCGGAAAATCCAAAGCAAAAGCAATTGAAGCACATATGAAAAACGTACCCTCTCAGACGTGGTTAATCACAGATGAAGGTGCAGCCAATCAGATTTTAAGAGGGATAACCCTTTAAAATAAATTTTTTAAGATTCCTAGAGGAGGAAATTTAGTTATGACAGTTAAAGTAGGTATTAATGGATTTGGACGTATTGGTCGTCTTGCATTCCGCCGTATTCAAGAAGTAGAAGGTATTGAAGTAGTAGCAATCAACGATTTAACAGACGCAAATATGTTAGCTCACTTATTGAAATATGATACAACACAAGGACGTTTCAATGGTGAAGTTGAAGTTAAAGATGGCGCATTCAATGTTAACGGAAAAGACGTTAAAGTCTTAAGCAACCGTAACCCTGCAGAACTTCCATGGGGCGAATTAGGCGTTGAAATCGTATTAGAATGTACTGGTTTCTTCACTACTCAAGAAAAAGCTGAATTACACTTGAAAGCAGGAGCTAAAAAAGTTGTTATCTCTGCACCTGCAACAGGCGATATGAAAACAATCGTTTACAATGTAAACCACGAAATTCTTGATGGTTCTGAAACAGTTATCTCTGGAGCTTCATGTACAACTAACTGTTTAGCACCTATGGCTCAAGTACTAAATGACAAATTTGGAATCGTTCAAGGTTTAATGACTACTATTCACGCTTATACAGGTGACCAAAATACATTAGATGCTCCACACCCAGGTGGCGACTTCCGTCGTGCTCGCGCTGCAGCAGCTAATATCGTTCCTAACACAACTGGAGCAGCAAAAGCTATTGGTTCAGTATTACCTGAACTTAAAGGTAAATTAGATGGAGCAGCACAACGTGTACCTGTAGCAGCTGGTTCATTAACAGAATTGATTACTGTTTTAGACAAAACTGTATCAGTTGAAGAAGTTGACGCAGCTATGAAAGCCGCAGCAAACGAGTCTTATGGTTACACTGAAGACCCAATTGTTTCTTCAGACATCTTGGGTATGACATTTGGTTCATTATATGATGCAACTCAAACTAAAGTAATGACAATGGGCGACAAACAATTAGTTAAAACTGTTGCTTGGTATGACAACGAAATGTCATATACTGCACAATTAGTTCGTACTTTAGAGTACTTCGCTAAATTAAGCCACTAATTAACAAAAACGTTTAGATAAGCGGGGGAGCAGCGCGCTTCCCTGCTTTTCTTTTTGATTAAAAAATTAGAATTGAGGAGGATCTCTCAATGGTAAAAAAAGTTGTCACTGATTTAGAGTTAAAAGATAAAAAAGTATTGGTCCGTGCAGATTTTAACGTACCAATGAAAGACGGTAAAATTACTAACGATAACCGTATCCAAGCAGCTTTACCAACGATTCAATACATTATTGAACAAGGTGGAAAAGTGATTCTTTTCTCTCACTTAGGTAAAGTGAAAACAGAAGAAGACAAAGCAGATAAAACATTACGTCCGATTGCAGAACGTTTAAGCGAATTATTAGGGAAAGAAGTAACATTCGTGCCTGAAACTCGTGGAAAAGAATTAGAAGATGCTGTTGCTTCATTGAAAGATGGAGACGTATTGCTATTCGAAAACACTCGCTTTGAAGACATTGATGGCAAGAAAGAAAGTAAAAACGACGCTAAACTTGGTAAGTATTGGGCTAGCTTAGGTGACGTATTTGTCAACGATGCATTTGGTACAGCTCACAGAGCACATGCTTCAAACGTCGGGATTGCGTCTAACCTTGAAACAGCTGCTGGATTCTTGATGGATAAAGAAATCAAATTTATCGGTGGAGCAGTTGATGAACCACAACGTCCTTTTGTTGCTATCTTAGGTGGCGCAAAAGTAAGTGATAAAATTGGTGTTATTGAAAACTTGTTAGATAAAGCGGATAAAGTTCTGATCGGTGGAGGAATGACTTATACATTCTACGCTGCAAAAGGGATTGAAATCGGTAAATCTCTAGTTGAAGAAGATAAAATCGAACTCGCTAAGAGCTTAATTGAAAAAGGCGGCGATAAATTAATTTTGCCGGTTGACTCGATTACTGCTCCTGAGTTTAGCAATGATGTTCCTAATGAAGTTCATGAAGCTATTCCAAGTGAACAAATGGGATTAGACATTGGACCAAAAACAATTGAATTATTTACTAACGAATTAAAAGGTGCTAAAACAGTTGTATGGAACGGACCAATGGGTGTATTTGAAATGTCGAATTATGCTAAAGGTACAATTGGTGTATGTGAAGCTATTGCAAACTTAACAGATGCAACAACTATTATCGGAGGCGGAGATTCAGCAGCAGCAGCTATGGAACTTGGTTTTGCCGATCAATTTACTCACATTTCTACTGGTGGCGGAGCTTCTCTAGAGTACCTAGAAGGCAAAGAATTACCAGGAGTAGCATCAATTTCTGACAAATAAGACCATTATTAGGTAAATGAAAGGAAGTTATTTTTTATGCGTAAACCAATTATTGCAGGTAACTGGAAATTAAATAAAACAGCTTCAGAAGCTTTGGCTTTTGTTGAAGCTGTTAAGTCAAACATTCCTTCAGTAGAGAAAGTTGACTCTGTTATCGGAGCGCCAACTTTATTCTTACATGAATTAACAAAAGCTGCTAAAGGTACAGAGTTAAAAATTTCAGCTCAAAACTGTTACTTTGAAAACTCAGGTGCTTTCACTGGTGAAACTAGTCCAGCAGCATTAAATGATATCGGAGTAGATTACGTTATCATCGGTCATTCAGAACGTCGTGAGTATTTCCACGAAACAAATGAAGACATCAACAAAAAA
>JAVWJE010000070.1:7861-10916 GCA_036639135.1 Carnobacterium sp.
TGGCATGACTCCAATTATTTGTTGTGGCGAAACGTTAGAACAACGTGAAGCTGGACAAACGAATGAATGGGTAAGTGGTCAAATTAAAGCAGCAATCGCTGGTTTAACTGAAGAGCAAGTGGCTAAATCAGTTCTTGCTTACGAGCCAATCTGGGCAATTGGAACGGGTAAATCATCTACATCTAAAGATGCAAATGATACTTGTTCTGTTATTCGCGAAACAATCGCTAAAGAAGTTTCTAAAGAAGCTGCTGAAGCTGTACGTATTCAATATGGTGGCAGTGTAAAACCTGAAAACATCGCTGAATACATGGCTCAATCAGATATTGATGGAGCATTAGTTGGTGGAGCTAGTCTAGAAGCAGAATCTTTCTTAGCGTTATTGGGGGCAATTAAATAATGAAAAAATCACCAGTAGCCATCATTATTCTTGATGGACTTGGATGGCGTAACGAAGTCATGGGTAATGCAGTAGCACAAGCTAAAAAACCTAATTTTGATCGCTACATGGACACTTATCCTCACAGTCAATTAAAAGCTTCTGGCTTAGACGTTGGTCTTCCAGCAGGCCAAATGGGGAATTCCGAAGTTGGACATACCAATATTGGTGCTGGACGCATTGTTTATCAAAGTTTGACCCGGATTGATAAAGCAATCGAAGAAGGCGAATTTCAAGTAAATCCAGTTTTAAGTGGAGCAATGAATCATACGATTGAAAATCAATCAGATTTACATTTATTTGGACTTTTGTCTGATGGTGGTGTGCATAGTCACATTAATCACTTAATTTCTTTAATCAAAACAGCAAATGAAAAAGGCGTACGTAATGTTTACGTTCATGCTTTTCTTGATGGACGCGATGTAGCGCCTAATTCAGGAATTGGTTATGTTGAGCAATTAGAAAAAGCAATGAAAGAAATTGGAGCAGGCGAAATTGCAACAGTTTCAGGACGCTTTTATGCAATTGATAGAGATAAACGTTGGGAACGTGTTGAAAAAGCTTATAACGTAATTGCTCATGGTGAAGGCGTTAAAGCAAATAGTGCTATGGAAGCTGTTCAAGCAAGTTATGCATCAGAAAAATTTGATGAATTTGTCCTTCCAACTGTTATTGAAAAAGATGGTAAACCTGTTGCAACTGTAAAAAATAACGATTCAATCATCTTCTTTAATTACCGACCAGACCGCGCTATTCAATTATCTAATGCTTTTACAGACGACGAGTGGGAACACTTTGAACGTGGCGTAAGAGCTGAGAATGTTAAATTTGTTACAATGACTTTATACAACCCAAGCATCAAAGCTGAAGTTGCATTTGCACCAATTGCAATGAAAAATGTTATTGGAGAAGTTCTTTCTAACAAAGGTTTGAAGCAATTACGTATTGCTGAAACTGAAAAGTATCCACATGTAACTTTCTTTATGAATGGTGGACGCAATGAAGAATTCCCTGGAGAAAATCGTATTTTGATTCCTTCTCCTAAAGTAGAAACCTATGATTTACAACCTGAAATGAGTGCTTACGAAGTGACAGACGCATTAGTGGCTGATATTGAATCAGACCAATCTGATGCAATCATCTTGAACTTCGCTAATCCAGACATGGTTGGTCACTCAGGAATGTTAGAACCAACAATTAAAGCGATTGAAGCAGTGGATGAAAATCTAGGGCGCGTTGTTGATGCTATTATTGCTAAAGGCGGTTATGCTATTATCTTTGCTGACCACGGCAATGCAGATACAATGATTACTCCAGAAGGAAACCCTCATACTGCTCATACGACTGTTCCTGTACCTGTAATTGTAACGAAAAAAGGTGTTACATTACGTGAAGGCGGACGTTTGGCAGATATTGCTCCAACAATGCTAGATCTTTTAAATGTTGAACAGCCAATTGAAATGACTGGCGAAAGCTTAATTAAAAAATAAAAAAATTTTTGATGTTATATATAAGTCAATGAAATTTTCTCTATTTGTTAAAAAGGTTATTTGCGCAAATTAACTAAAAAATGGTTTACGGTAGGCTTTATATTATTAGAATTCGATTGAGTCTGCAGCTCATAGATAAATATAAGATATAAAGTTAAATCAGAAAATTTTATAAAAAAATAGTAGACAAAAATTGATGGAAAAACATTGCATCTTAAGTGAAAATTAACTAGAATGAAGCCATGGATATAAATATATCCTAGGTAAAAATTATTGAAACTCAAAGGAGAGTAATATAAATGCCATTTATTACAGATATTTTAGCTCGCGAAGTACTAGATTCACGAGGAAACCCAACAATCGAAGTAGAAGTTTACACAGAAAGCGGAGCATTTGGCCGTGGAATGGTTCCTTCAGGCGCATCAACTGGTGAGCATGAAGCAATCGAATTACGTGATGGCGACAAAGACCGTTACCTTGGAAAAGGTGTTCTTAAAGCTGTTGATAATGTAAATAATATTATTTCAGAAGCTATTTTAGGTTTTGACGTACGCGATCAAATGGCAATTGATAAAACAATGATTGATTTAGATGGAACTCCAAATAAAGAAAAATTAGGAGCAAATGCTATTTTAGGTGTTTCTATTGCCGTTGCACGTGCTGCTGCTGATTACCTAGATCTTCCTTTATACCAATATTTAGGTGGATTTAACGCTAAAACATTACCAACTCCAATGATGAACATTATTAATGGTGGTTCACATGCTGACAACAGTATCGACTTCCAAGAATTTATGATCATGCCTGTTGGAGCTCCAACCTTCAAAGAAGCTTTACGTATGGGAGCAGAAATTTTCCATGCATTAGCTGGTATCTTGAAATCTAAAGGTTTAGCAACTTCTGTTGGTGACGAAGGTGGATTCGCTCCTAACCTTGGATCAAATGAAGAAGGCTTTGAAGTTATTATCGAAGCAATCAAAAAAGCTGGCTACAAACCTGGTGAAGATGTTCTTTTAGCTATGGATGCTGCTTCTTCTGAATTCTACAATAAAGAAAAAGGAGTTTATGACTTAGCTGATTCAGGCGAAGGCGAAAAAACTGCTGATGAAATGATTAAAATTTATGA
>JAVWJE010000071.1:0-10169 GCA_036639135.1 Carnobacterium sp.
AATTCATCTTCTAAAAGTTGAACAAGTCTTTCAATTTAAGTTTGTTCTTCTAAACTGTTTGATATCAGAACAACAAATTAAACCAATTTTATCTCCTCTATTTTGACATAAAGCAGTTTCTCCTTTTTATTTTTATGTAAAATAAAAAGCCGGTAATCAAAAAAATGATGACGGCTTTTTTTAAACTATTTTTTATTTTTCAAAAGCAGCAATATAGTGTTTCATATATTCTGGTAAATCAGGTGGTCTACGGCTAGATATGATATGCCCATCTGTAATAGCTGGTACATCATGCCAAAGCGCTCCAGCGTTAGTCATATCGTCTTTTATTCCTGGTGTACTTGTTACATTAACGCCATTTAATATACCTGCAGAAATCAACACCCAACCTGCATGGCAAATTTGACCAATTGGTTTCTTCTGCTCATTAAAGTAAGTTATAAAATCAATTACTTCAGGAAAACGTCTAAGTTTGTCCGGAGACCAACCACCAGGAACTAAAATCCCATCATAATCTTCTTTTTTAATTTCTTTGAAATCAAAATTAGAAACTGCAGGAACACCATATTTACCGATGTATTCTTTGTTTGCTTCTTCTCCAACCAGATCAACGATTGCTCCAGCTTCACGTAATCTGTAAACGGGGTACCATAACTCTAAATCTTCAAAATCGTCACTTACTAAAGCGATAATTTTCTTATTTGTTAAGCTCATATTTTTCACTCCAATTCACTTATTATTTATCTAGTGTAACAATTAAACTTATGAATTAAAACCATTCGTACTTTTATACAAAAAATCGAACGTCACAAACTTTAGGTTTCTTTTAAATCATTGGTCAAACGGATTCGTCGATTAACTCGACCCAAAAGAACCAGTAATAATTGTTTTTCTTCATTTGGCCAAGCTTTAAATAAATCTGTTACGTAAAATTCAATTTCGAATCTGACAGCATTTACAAGCTGATTAGCTTCTTTTGAAATACTCAAATAATAAATTCGTTTGTCTGTCCCAGACTCCTTAATAATAAAACCTTGCTGAACGAGTCCATTAATTTGTCTACTTAACGTAGACTTATCCAATGAAAACAATGCCGTTAATTCTTTTAACGTGAGAGCTTGTTCAACAAGTTGACTCATAATAGAAAACGAAGATTGATTAAGATGATTATTTTTTAAAACTTTTTTTTCAATTGTAGAATAAAGTTGTTGGAACTCATTCAATTGACCAACTAGCTCATAAGCAGATATATCATTATCCATAAAAAAACTCCTTTTAAACACTATGTTTCATAACACAACTAATATAGTTTCATTATGAAACATACCATGAAAAAGTCTATAAATCAACTATCTTAATTTTTTCAATGTATAAAAAGGTTTAATCACTCATTACAAAATAGAATCATTAACCTAGTAATATCTCATCCTCTAATTTTTGTTTTTTCTTTTTATTTTTAAAAAAATCTAATATTTGTGAGAGGGTTAAATATTTTTTATCATCACCGGAAATAAAAAACACGACTCTTCCCTTGTCTAACATAATTAACCGATTTCCATAGTTTAGCGCATCTTGCATATTATGAGTAATCATTAATGCAGTCAGTTCTTCTTCTTCAATTCTTTTACGAGTTAATTCTAAAACAACCGTTGCTGTTTTAGGGTCTAGTGCAGCTGTATGCTCGTCTAAAAGAAGCAATTCAGGCTTTTTCATCGTGGCCATTAAAAGTGCAATAGCTTGTCTTTGACCACCAGAAAGTAATCCCATTTCGCTATCCAATCTTTTTTCTAAACCTAAATCCAACTTTGTCAAAAGTGCTTCAAAATAGTGACGTTCGTTTACTGTACTTCCTTTTCTAAGCGTCCTTTTTTGTCCTCGACGATAGGCAATAGAGAGATTCTCACTGACTGTCATTCTGGGTGCAGTTCCCATCAATGGATCTTGAAACACTCTTCCTATTAATTTTGCGCGTTGTTCTTCTTTTAATTTTTTGATTTCTTTTTCATTGATTTTAATTGAGCCTTTTTCTATTAAAAACGTTCCCGCAATACTATTTAACATTGTCGATTTACCAGATCCATTCCCACCAATAATTGTAATAAATTCACCTTTTTTAACAATTAAATTTAATTTATTTAAAACATTATTTTGATTAGGAGTACCTGAGTAAAAGGTTTTTGATACATCTTTTAGTATTAAAACATTTTTTTGCTCCATATTTAAACCCTCTCTTTAGTAAAGAAATTTAATTGTAGTTTTTCTCTTAAACTCGGTAATGCTAAACAAATCGCTAATATAAAGGCAGAAATTAATTTTAAATCATTAGGCTGTAAACCAACTAGTAAAACAAACATAATAATAAAACGGTAAATAATAGCTCCTAATACGACACAAATTAAACGATTAACAAACGTTAAATTGCCAAAGATAACTTCACCAATAATAACAGAGGCTAAACCAATGACGATTGTTCCAATACCCATACTGATATCAGCATACCCATTATCTTGAGCGATTAAGGCTCCAGATCCAGCTATAATGCCATTTGAAAGCATCAATCCTAATATTTTGGTTTGATCTGTAGATATTCCAAATGAACGCGCCATTTTTTCATTGTCTCCAGTAGCAATAATGGCTTGACCTATTTCGGTTTGGAAGAAAAGAAAAAGAAATAATATCATAAAGATTACTAATATTAACCCCATAAAAATAGTATCAAATTGATTAGGAAAAGAAAATCTCTTAAATAACTCAGTCATTTTAGCTTTTCCTAACAAACTCAAATTTGAACGATTCATAATTCTTAAATTAATAGAATATAAGCCAGTCATCGTTAGAATACCTGCTAGCAAACCAGGTATTTTAGCTTTTGTAATTAAAAATCCAGTAATCAAGCCTGCCATAGCTCCGATAAAAAACGCGACTGCAGTTGCTAATAGTGGATGCACACCTGTTAAAATCATACGAACACAAACGGCTGCTCCTAAAGGAAATGATCCTTCGGCTGTCATATCTGGTACATCTAAAATACGATAAGTTATAAAGATTCCTAAAGCCATTATCCCCCACAATAATCCTTGTGCAGTAGCTGTTGTAATCAAATTCATCTTTCTTCCTACCTTCTATAGATTATTGGTTTTCTATTTTATCTAATACCTGTTTAGGAATGGTAATCCCTAGTTGCGTTGCTTTTTCAGGATTAATAATAATTTCGCCATCTTTTAAATATTGTATCGGCATCGTTTCGGGTTTATTCTCTCCTTTTAGCACAGTAGCAGCCATTTTCCCAGTCAGTTTACCTAACTCGTACTGGTTTAAACCAACAGTAGCTAAACCGCCATCGTTGACCATTGTATCGACGGCTGGAAAGATAGGGATTTTTTTATTATCTGCTGCAGAGACTAATGTGCTCATGGCACTTGCAATCGTATTATCAGTTGGAACCCAAACCGCATCTACTTGGTTAACTAATGATGAACTAACTTGAGAAACATCATTTGTAGAAGATACTGTTGAAACCATTATTTCAAAATCCATTGATTCGCCTATTTCTGTAGCTTGTTTTGCTTGGACAATAGAATTGTCTTCACTTGATGAATAAAGGATTCCTATTTTTTTTGCTTCTGGTAAGAGTTCTTTAATTAATTCAAATTGTTCTTTTATAGGTGTCAAATCACTCACACCAGTAATATTACCGCCTGGTTGTTTATTGTCTTTAACTAAACCAGCTCCTTCAGGATCGGTTACTGCTCCAAGAATAATAGGGATATCTTTTGAACTATTTGCCAAAGCTTGAGCAGATGGAGTAGCAATCCCAATCATTAAAGCAGCATTGTGGCTAACAAAACGAGTACTCATAGAATTTAAATTGCTTTGATCTCCTTGTGCATTTTGAAAATCTAACTCCATCGTCTTGCCATCTACAAACCCTTCTTCTTTTAGAGCATCAACAATACCCTCATAAATGACATCTAATGCAGGATGACTGGTTAATTGTAAGACTCCTACAAGAGGTAAACTGTCATTACTTTCTTCAGTTATAGTTTGTTTTTCTTTTAAAAAAGCGACAACTAATACAATACTTAATAGGCTGATAAAACTGATCATTTTTTTCATTTTCCTACCTCCAATCAATTTTTATTAAACTTTCTTGAATAAATGAGACACTGTTCTTCTACAAATTAAAAATCATAAAAAAATAAACAGCTGCACAAGAAGTACTTGTGGTAGCTGTTTAGATACAAACAACTCCACACAGAATAAATAAAAGCCTACTCTATGTGGAGTTATTTCCCGGTTGCTTAAATAAACCAACATAGATACTCATTCAGAATACTTCCTGAAGGTTGTATCTATGAAATTATCTCATAAATCAACCTGTCTATCTTGGTTTTGCCAACGGCTATTCAGTTTATTACTAACGATTACAAAATCTATCATGACAGACACTCCTTTATGTTGGGTTTAAAAGCTATTTGAATTAGTTTACTAGTATTTTCCGTAAGAGTCAAGCAGAGAATAATAAATAAAAAGGAAAACTATTCAGATAAATAGATGGTTCGATTTCCTAATGGTTGAAGTGGTCGGTTTGTTTTTCCGACATTTTCTTTAAAGGCTTGTAATAAACCTTTACGCATGTAAGTTTGATTTTTAAACACAACCCAATTAACTGGTCCAATAGTTGGTGGAGTTGTTAAAGAACCAGTATAATGAAAGAATTGTTTTTTTATGGGCAATAATTTCGCTACATCAACAGGTACTAGCAATCCTCTTCCTGATACTCTCGGGTTTAAAGCTAGACTATCTAAGCGAGATTTCTCTAAATTTGCTGGTTCCTTGTTAGGAATGACCATAATTGCTAATACTAATAGGTCATTTTCTTTGGATCTATGCACCAAATGCATTTCTAAAGGAAACGATTCATGATTAATTTGGTGTTCACTCGGTAGATGAAAATGAATATCATCCAAGATATATCTTTTATGATTAAAAAAGAGAACATTGACTTCCTGTCCTGATAATGGAGTCAAATGAACGGTGTGATTAAAAAATGACGTCTCAAAATTTGTCAAATGATATCTTGTATTCATCGTTTTCTGATATTGATTTTTTTTAGCGCTCTGTTCACATAATTGAATAGGCGATTGTAAGCTTTCATTTTCTGCTTTTTTAAAGGCTTCACATATATTTTTCCAATTTTCTGGTCTGCGTTCTCCTTCATAATACCAATCCATTTGTTTCTCCTTTACTATCAAAAGTTTATAAAAATAGAATAAATAAATCATACCATTTTTTTACAAGTTCTTTCAACTAATTTATCTTCTGCATAAATAATGTTACAATTAAAAATAAGAGATTAAAACTCAAACAATTATGAGCTCATTTGAATGTTATTATTGAAAGTGGAAATAATAACATTTTCATTATTTTCACTTAAATAGAGAAAGAAGGGTAAGCAACATGTCATTTGATGGAGTATTCACTCACGCAATGGTGAATGAACTAAAAATTAGCCTTAAAAACGGCCGTGTATCAAAAGTACAACAGCCTTATAAAAATGAAATTGTTCTCGTTATGCGAGCAAATGGAAAAAACCATAAACTTTTATTGTCAGCTCACCCGAGCTACGCTCGTATTCAACTAACGGAAATCCCTTATGAAAACCCTAGCGCTCCTCCTAACTTCTGCATGGTTATGCGTAAGCATTTAGAAGGGGCCATTCTAGAAGATATCCAACAAGTAGGCAATGATCGCATGATTCATTTCACGTTTAAAAGTCGTGATGAGTTAGGAGACATCCAAAACGTTATGTTGATTGTTGAATTAATGGGTCGACACAGTAATCTTTTCTTAGTAGAACAAGACACGAACCGTATCATTGATACCATTAAGCATGTTCCTGTAAGTCAAAACAGCTTCCGAACCATTATGCCCGGTTCAACATACGTTAACCCTCCTTATCAAGAAAAAACGAATCCTTTTGAAGTTGGAAAAATAAAATCGATGCAACAACTTGAAAACAAAGAAAATTTATCTTTACAACAACTTATTCAAAAAGAGTACCAAGGTATTGGTTCTGAAACAGCTAAAGAGTTAGCTTATCTGAGCGATAATCAATTAGGAAAATTTAAACCCACAATGGAAGATTTTATTGAAAACATACGACTAAGAAAGATAACTCCTACTTTAACAACTGTTAATAAAAAACTGTTTTTCACGCCTATTCCTTATATTAGTTTGGATGGAGAAACAGAAACCTATCCTAACTTGAGTATTCTTTTGGATCAGTACTACCAAGTCAAAGCAGAAAAAGATCGAGTCCAACAACAAGCTTCTGATCTAATCCATATTGTTCAAGTTGAACTACAACGTAATATTAAAAAAATGAAGAAACTAGAAAAAACGATGCAAGAAACCGAATTAGCTGATGATTACCGCTTACGTGGAGAAATAGTGACCGCTTATTTGCATGAATTGCATAAAGGTCAAAAAGAAGTTGCCTTACCCAATTTTTATAACAATGATGAACTGTTAAAGATTAATCTAAATCCGAGAAGTACTCCATCTCAAAATGCACAAAAGTTCTTTTCAAAATACCAGAAACTAAAAAATGCTATCATCTTCGTAACGGAACAAATTCAGTTAACAAAAGAAGAAATAGATTACTTAGATTCTGTTTCTACACAATTAGAACTTGCTACACCTAAAGATGTCGCTGAAATTAAAGAAGAATTAGTCCAGCAAGGTTATTTAAGAAAAAAATATAAAAAGAACCAGAAAAAGCAAAAGAAACAAAAAGCAAGTAGTCCAGATAAGTACATTTCCAGTGATGGAGATGTCATACTAGTAGGGAAAAACAACTTACAAAATGATCTATTAACGATGAAAACGGCAAAGAAATCGGATATTTGGCTACACGCCAAAAACATTCCTGGTTCTCATGTTATCATTCAAAACAGTCATCCTTCTGAACAGACTATTAATGAAGCTGCCAATATCGCCGCCTACTTTTCTAAGTTCCAGCTTTCAGCTTCTGTTCCAGTTGATTTTGTAGAAGTTAAAAAAATTAAAAAACCAAATGGTGCAAAACCAGGATTTGTTATTTATGAAGGCCAACAAACGATCTTTGTTACGCCAAATAAAGATTTAATCAGAGATTTAAAAGAAAAAAAATAACAATTTTATTTATTAGAGTATCTCCTTTATCCTTCATAGACAACTATCTTTAAATTCATTCATTAAAAAAAATACACGCTGTAGCTATTTTCTGTTAGCTATCGCGTGTATTTTTTTAATCGTTCCAGTGTATAGGATCATTTTTCCATTTCTTTAAAAGACTCATATCTTCTTCTGAAATTGTACCCGTTTCTAGTGCTACTTCAGTCAATGTTGTATAATCCGTTAACGTTTTTAAAGACATTTGTTGGTTTTCAAAGTTTTCTTTTCCTTTTGGTAACTCGTATGTGAAGATAGCCGCTACTCCAAGAACAATCGCATCACTTTGAGTAATTGCAGTAGATGCTTCAAGAACACTTCCACCAGTTGAAATTAAATCTTCAATGATGACCACTTTTTGTCCTGGTAAAATTCTACCTTCGATTTGATTACCTTTTCCATGCTCTTTAGCTTTACCTCTTATATAAATCATTGGCAGATTTAAGATATCTGCCACCCATGCAGCATGAGGAATACCCGCTGTAGCAGTCCCTGCAATCACATCGACATCAGGATAGTTTTCGTTTATTAACTCCGCCATATTTTGCGCAATTTCTTTTCGCACGATTGGATAACTCATTGTAATCCGGTTATCGCAGTAAATAGGACTTTTCATACCGCTAGCCCAAGTAAAAGGTTTAGCAGGACTCAAACTAACAGCTTCAATATCTAATAATTGTTTTGCAATCGTTTGTTTGATGGTCATTTAATTTTCGACTCCGTTCCATTGGTTTTTGATTGAATGATAAGCACTGATAGGATCTTTTGCCATTGTAATTGGACGGCCAACGACTATATAACTAGCCCCATTCTCTCTAGCAAAAGTCGGCGTTGCAACTCTCTTTTGATCTCCTTGTTCATCTGTTTTTAAACGGATTCCTGGTGTTACACATAAAAAATCAGAAGAAGTTTGTTCTTTAATTAAACGGGCTTCTAGCGCTGAACAAACTACTCCATCTAATCCAGCATCCTTCGTTAATTTTGCGTAATGAATCACACTTTCTAGTAAAGGAACTTCTATCAACTGTTCTTTTCGCATAGCTTCTTGAGTCGTAGAGGTTAACTGGGTAACCGCTATTAGTTTTGGGCGCTCTTTCCCAACAGGAGTTCCAGCAAGGATCCCTTCCATTGCTGCTTCCATCATATCTTTTCCTCCGGCGGCATGCACATTGATCATATCTACATCTAAAGCAGCTAGTCCTTGCATAGAACGTTTGACCGTATTAGGAATATCATGCAATTTCAAATCCAAAAAGATTTCATGACCTAAACTTTTCATATATTTAACAATTTCTGGTCCGTTTTGGTAATATAATTCCATACCAACTTTTACGAATAACGATTCCTCTTTAAATTGACTCAAAAAATGTTTTATTTCTTCACTTGTAGAAAAATCTAACGCAACAATTGGTTTAGTATTCATTCACTCTGCCCTCTTTCACTTCTTTTATTAATCCTTCAATGGTGTCTATTCCTAACTCTTTCATTCTAATAGGGAGAGCTTCTATTATTTCTTTACAGATTAAAGGATTTTCATATTGTGCGGTTCCGATAGCAACAGCACTTGCTCCTGCCATAATCATCTCAAGGACATCATCAACAGTTGAAACACCACCCATTCCAATAATCGGAATTGAAACAGCTCTTGAAACTTGGTAAATCATTCGGATAGCCAAAGGTTTTATGGCTGGTCCAGATAACCCACCCGTTTTATTTGAAAGGAACGGTTTTCTTGTCTTTAAATCAATCGCCATACTTAAAAGTGTATTAATCATACTGATGCCATCTGCTCCTCCTTCTTCGGCTGCTTGAGCGATGGCAACGATATCTCTTACATTAGGTGTCAATTTCACGTAAACAGGTACAGTGGCTACTTTTTTTACCGCCTTAGTAATCAAGCGAACAGCATCTGGATTAGAACCAAATGTTAATCCACCTTCTTTAACATTTGGACAAGAGAGGTTTAATTCAAGAGCTTTAACATAAGGTGACTGACACAGCTTTTTGGTTACTTCGACAAATTCTTCAGTCGTTGAACCAGCTACACTTGCAATAATAGGTGTGTTGAATTCTTTTAAAGCAGGTAATTTTTCATTTACAATCACATCGACACCTGGATTTTTTAAACCAACTGCATTTAAAACACCACTAGCTGAGTGATGGTAACAGGGCTCTGGATTTCCTAATCGAGCTTGACTGGTCGTTGACTTAATAATTATGGCTCCTAGAACGTTGTAATCAAACTTATCTAAATACAGTTCACCAAACCCAAATGTTCCGCTAGCTGGCATAATAGGATTTTTAAGATCAAGTCCTGGTAAATTTACGCTTAATTGATTCATTCTTTTTCCTCCTATAGATCACTCGTTTTTATTTCAACTAACGTTCTTATCTGGTTTTACTTTTACAAAAACTTAAAATTATAAAGGTTGTGTCAGAAACGTCCTAGCTTCTAGCACGCTTAAAATAGCAGCTGCCGTATCCAATGATGTTAGTAGAGGAATACCATTTTCAATAGTGCTTTTACGAATAAGCTCTCCATCTTTCACATCTCTTTTTGTACGACCAGTTGTATTAATAACAAGTTGAACTTTCCCTGTAGCAATTACATCTAAAATATTTTCATCTTTTGTTTCATTTAATTTCGCAATGGTTTGAACGGGTATATTTTTGCTAGCTAAAAATTTCTCCGTTCCACTTGTTGCAATAATTTGATAGCCTATTTGGTGAAACCGTTGTGCTATTGAATACGATTCTTCTTTATCTTTATCTGTAAGTGTTAATAAAACCGTACCATAATCAGCTAGGTGCAAAGAACTCGCTTCGAAAGCTTTGTAAAGAGCTTTTTCAAGTGTTCGGTCACTTCCCATTACTTCACCTGTTGACTTCATGACTGGTCCTAAAAGAGCATCCACTTTTTGTAATTGAGCAAAAGAAAATACAGGTGCTTTTAC
>JAVWJE010000071.1:10179-10876 GCA_036639135.1 Carnobacterium sp.
AACGAAGATTCTGGAGCTAGGCCTTCTTCAAAGCCTTGACTTTTTAAAGACTGCCCTAAAAGAACATTGGTAGCTAGTTCAACTATTGGTATTCCAGTTACTTTACTTAAAAATGGGACTGTCCGACTAGCATGTAAGTGAACTCTGCTGATATAAACATCGTTTTCAAAAATAACAAATTTACAATTTATTAACCCAATGCAGTTGAGTGATTTTGCTAGTTGTTTTGTGTATTGAATAATCGTTTCTTTTATCGCTGGGTTTAAAGATTGTGGTGGATAGACAGCCATTGAATCACCCGTATGAATTTCTGAACGTTCGATATATTCGACCATTCCCGGAATTAGAATGGTTGTTCCATCACTAATGGCATCTACTTCTACTTCAATCCCTTTTATATACTGAGTAATTAAAACAGCTGAATAAGGTGAATAGGTAGATGAGTTAGTCATGTACTTTTCTAAGTCTTGTTCACTTTCAATGATTTCTAATTTTTTTTCATTAAATTTTGAAACGGGTCTCATTAGGATGGGGTATCCAATTTTTTTTGCATTAGAAAGAGCCGCTTCTTTATTGGTTACAATCGTACTAATTGATTTAGGAATTCCTGATTTATCCAGTGCTTTTTCAAATGATGTAGGACCCTGACTATGAATCATATCAAAAGTGGCTGTACCCAATATGGGGACTCCTAATT
>JAVWJE010000072.1:0-10698 GCA_036639135.1 Carnobacterium sp.
ATAGCTTTATTCAATTGGATAACTTTACTCACCGACCCTATTTGACAAAGAGCCCCTATTTTCAGTTTTAAAAAAGATAAGTGACTAAATTTATTTAGTCACTTATCTTTTTTTATTTTATTTTATATTGCATATGGTTGTAACGGTGACCACTTAGCATTCGCTCTCCAACTTTTTGGTAACCCATCTTTTCATATAACTGTTTCGCAGACTCATTCTTCTCATCACAGCTTAAGCCGATAATGGTCTCTCCTTGGTCTTTAGCAAACTCAGGAAGTGCTGCTAATAATTCTGCTGCAACACCTTGTCTGCGAAAACTTGGTGCTGTTACGAGCGTGTCTAGATACCACTCTCCAGGTTGAGTTTCTTCATCTGTAAATAACCGACCATTTTCAATTTTTAATTTTTCCATGATATCAGTCAAAGGTTTATCAACAATAGGTTCTAACTCACCTTTGTACCCGTAACTAACTCCTGCTATTTGGTTGTCTCGAACACAAACAATCCCATTGCGGTAACTGTAGCGATAATTTTCATCTAGCATAGCTTCTTGCACCAACGCTTTTAGTTGTTTTTCAGGTAGCTCCTCTAATATAGGCAACTCCATATCTTTTAATACGATCCAAATTAAATCACATAACTCTTTTGTATCTTTTTTTTCAGCTATTCTTATCATCTTCAATTTCACTCCTTAATCTCATTTTATAACTATAACTAAGAGCAGAAAAAATTTCAACTATAGGATTTTCCACAAGAAGCCGATGTTAGAAGTTCTTACATCGTCAGATAATATGTTGGTTGCAATCTACTTAGATTTAAATTAGAATATAAAAATATAACAAAAGGAGGAAACTTATGAATTTTCACAAACGTTCGTTATTTTCAATAGCTATAATTATGATATTAGGACTATTTTTAACAGTCGTAAGTCCGCAGACAGCCTCTGCTAAAACAAAAGATGGTAAATACATTATCGGAACGGATGTTACTTTTGCTCCTTTCGAATACCAAGACACTGACGGTAATTACGTTGGAATTGATATGGATCTTTTAAAAGCTATTGCTGAAGACCAAGGTTTTGAATATGAAGTAAAACCACTTGGATTTAGCGCATCTTTGCAAGCTTTAGAAACCAACCAAGTCGACGGAATGATTGCTGGTATGAGTATTAATGATGAACGTAAAGCAACCTTTGATTTCTCAGAACCTTATTTTGAAAGTGGAGTTGTAATGGCAATAGCTGAATCTGATGATTCAATTAAAAGCTATGAAGACTTAGCTGGTAAAACCGTTGCCGTTAAAACAGGAACAACTGGTTCTGCTTTTGCTGAAACACTTCAAAAAGATATCAACTTCAAAATAAATACGTTTGAAGACTCAGCAAATATGTACGAAGATGTTCAAGCGGGAAACTCTGATGCTGCCTTTGAAGACTACCCAGTCATGGCATACGCACTAAAAAATGACCGTTTAAAATTAAAAACACCATTAGACCCCGAACCAGGTGATAAATATGGTTTTGCTGTAAATAAAGAAATGAATCCTGAATTACTTGAAATGTTTGATGCAGGACTAATCAATATTAGAGCAAATGGAAAATACCAAGAAATCTTAGATAATTACATTGGTGAAGATGCTGTATCTGCTGCATCAAATATTGGCTTCTTTGTTTTAATTAAAGAAAATAGTGGTGAACTCTTAAAAGGACTAGGACGTACTTTGGTTCTGACTTTTGTAGCTTTCGTTATTGCCGCAATTGTTGGACTTATCTTAGGACTTTTCAGTGCTTCACCTAATAAACCATTAAATATAATCGCTTCTCTTTATGTTGACCTATTTCGTGGTATCCCTTTAATTGTCTTAGCATTTTTCATTTACTTCTCTATTCCACAACTACTTGACATACGCCTTTCTGCAACGGTAGCTGGCATTATTACGTTGAGTTTAAATACTGCTGCTTACATTGCAGAACTTGTTCGTGGTGGAATCCAAGCTGTTGATGGTGGTCAATTAGAAGCAGCTAGAAGTTTGGGCCTTCCTTATAATGTTGCGATGCGTAAGATTGTGCTTCCACAAGCTATCAAGATTATGATCCCTTCTTTTATTAATCAATTTGTTATTACTTTAAAAGACACGTCTATCTTATCCGTTATCGGGATAGTAGAATTGACTCAAACAGGAAAAATTATTATTTCTCGTACATTCTCATCAGGAAATATGTGGTTAGTTGTTGCTTTAATGTATCTTATTGTGATTACTATACTCACTAAGATTTCAAATTATTTGGAACGGAGACTAAACAATGACTAAATTAAAAGTAGAAAACCTTAAAAAAAGCTTTGGCTCATTAGAAGTCTTAAAAGATTTGAACGTAGAAATTCAAGAAGGCGAAGTTGTCTGCATCATTGGACCTTCTGGGTCAGGTAAAAGTACATTTTTACGTTGCCTTAACCAACTAGAAGATATTTCTGGTGGAAAAGTTATGATAGACAACAATAATTTAAGTGAGCATTCAAAAAATATTAATAAAATAAGAGAAAATATCGGAATGGTCTTTCAACATTTTAATCTATTTCCTCATTTAACTGTATTAGAAAACATTACTTTAGCTCCTAAAGAGTTAAAAGATCAAAAAGAAGCAGATATTAAAAAGCGTGCTTTAGAATTATTAGAAACCGTTGGATTATCTGAAAAAGCTAACGATTATCCCAATTCTTTATCGGGTGGACAAAAACAACGTGTCGCTATTGCAAGAGCCTTAGCCATGCAACCTGAAATTATGCTGTTTGACGAGCCTACCAGCGCTTTAGATCCTGAAATGGTAGGAGACGTGCTAGAAGTTATGCAACTCCTAGCACGTCAAGGAATGACTATGGTGGTTGTTACCCACGAAATGGGATTTGCTAAAGAAGTTGCTGACAGAGTTATTTTTATGGATGCTGGTTACATTGTTGAAGAAGGCACTCCAGAAGAAATTTTTAACAACCCTACAAATGAAAGAACGAAAGATTTTTTGAACAAAATTTTAGTCTAATTATAAAAATGATGTCAGATTAAAACTGACATCATTTTTATTTTCTCAAGTTTCAAAAATAGATTTTATCTTTTATTCGCGTTATAATTAAGGAACTACATGGAGGCGATTAGATATGTTCTTAGAAGTAACTGAAAGTGCAAAAGAACGCATTTCTTTAGCAAAGGGACTCGCATCAGGTAAACTTATTGTTTATTACGAATCTCGAATTGGTTGTGTTTGCGGAAACAATGGCATCTTCAACTTAAAAATAACTCAAAAAGAAGATCCAGAAGTTGATTCTTTCATTAAAACTTCTATTGGTGACTTGCCCATTCAAGGTTGGAGTTTAGATTTCTTAAATGAAAATTTGAAATTAGACTTTGATGAAAATAAATATGCGTTGATTTTAAGAGATGAGAGTGGCTTAATCAATCCAAATGTTTTAATTATAAACGATTCGGATGCTTCCGTCTTTTTAACTACTCAAGCTTAACAAGCAAAAAATGAAAGACAAAATCAGTATGTACTGGTTTTGTCTTTCATTTTTTTATCTCTCACTTTACTATTATACCCATTACCTCTTATTTTTTATTAAAAAATATTTTTAGCATAGGAGGTGTAGCTAGTGTTGTAACAATAATAACAATAATCATGGGAGTGTAATACTCAATAGGGATAAGGTTATTTTCTAATCCTATTGCTATCACGATTAAAGCCACTTCACCTCGAGAAATCATACCTGAACCAATCCCCATTGCAGAATGAGTATTAAACCCAGATAAGCGAGCTCCTAGACCTGCCCCAACGAACTTTGTAATAATAGCAATAAATGAAAAGACGATTGTAAAAACGAGTTGGTCTTTTATTCCACTAAATGATACGGCTAATCCTATGCAGCAAAAAATATGGGTACAAAAATACCATACGCTATGGATTCAACTTTCTTTTCAACTTCTTTTTTGTAAACCGTTTGTCCTACTGCGATTCCAGCGATAAAGGTTCCGATAATACCTGCTACATTTAGGTATTCAGCAAATAAGGCAAAAGAAAAGCATATAATTAAAGCTCCACTCAACAACGGTTCAGTAACTTTTAATTTTGAAAACAATCGAATAAATGTAGGAACAATTAGCTTAGCAATCAATAGACTAATTACAAAGAACATGACTTTTCCGATTAACAACATAAGGATATTTACGTTTTCACCCAAAAAGAAACTCATATCTATAGCTAAAAGGATAACTACCGCAATATCATCTATTACAGCTGCCCCTAACAAAGTTGAACCTTCTTTGCTTTTCAGCCAGCCCAATTCACGTAATGTTTGAACTGAAATACTAACAGAAGTAGCTGATAAAACAAGTCCTAGAAAAATAGATTCAGATACGGATAGATGATAAGCATATCCTCCAATAAACCCACCAATAGCTACAAATAATGAAGACTTTTTATTTTTATTTAATTCAGCTAAATTTGTTTCCAATCCCGCTAGAAACATCAATAACAATACTCCTATGTCACTAAATTTTTTCAAACTTTCTGTGTCTTTCACCCAAGCGTATACTTAACTTAACTGCCCCTCAAGTTTTGTAGCCAGTAAAATAATTAAAAATTGTAAAATAAGCATTTATCCACTCCTATTCCTTTTTTAAAATAAAAAATAGTTTCATCTTCTAAAATTAATCTAATTCCTATTTATTTATTTTGTGCATTTTTATAGTATATTTTTTTTAATCTTTGTTTCTGCAAAATGAATAAACTTTAATTTTTTATTCAGATATAATCGAATTCATTGGAAAATAAAATAAATTCCGATTCTTTTTATCCAAAAGAATCGGAATTCATTAGTATTAGTCTAATTCATCTTTAATTCGTTGTGCTACTTTGGCTGGGATACCCAAACCTTTTATTGCTTCGATATCAGCTTCTTTAGCTTTTTTTAAAGATTTAAATTGTTTCAAAATTTTGGTTCTTGTTTTTGGTCCGACACCATCTATTTGATCTAACTTAGAGGACAAACTATTCTTATTACGCAATTGACGATGAAAAGTTATCGCAAAACGGTGAACTTCGTCTTGAATACGTTGTACGAGATAAAAAGCCTGACTTGTTGGTTTTAAAATAATTTCTTCATGGTTTTCTCCATAAATTAATGAAGAGGTTCTATGCTTATTATCTTTGACCATACCCGCTACTGGTATATCTAATCCTAATTCGTTTTCTAAAATGTTAATAGCAGCATTTACTTGAATTTTACCTCCATCCATCATAATTAAATCAGGAAGTGGTTTTCCTTCTTTTAATAATCGCTCATAGCGTCTTCTTATAACTTCTTCAGTCGTCGCCAATTCATTGCTTCCGTGAACTGTTTTTATTCTATATTTTCGATAGTTGCTTTTATCTGGTTGTCCGTCTTCAAAAGAAACCATTGCAGAAACGGGATTGGTCCCTTGAATATTAGAGTGGTCAAAAGCTTCGATTCTTGCAATATAAGGTAAGTTCATTGCTGTAGATAGTTCTTTTATTGCACCAATCGTTTTTCGATCATCCATTTCAATAAGCTTAAACTTTTCATTTAACGTAATTTCACTATTTTTTGTTGCAAGATCTAACATATCTTTTTTACGTCCTTTAACGGGTATTCTTACAGATATTCCTAAAACTTCTGCTAAAATAGCTGTATCCATTTCTTCAGGAACTAAAATTTCTTTAGGCAGGATATGATTTTCTTCTTGATAAAATTGAACGATATAAGATGACAATTCTTCTTGGGGCGTATCGTAGCAAGGAAAAATAGTTGCTTCTCTTTTAATTAACGTTGCTTGACGAATAAAGAAAACTTGAATAGAAATCCAACCTTTGTTCATATAAAAGCTAAATACATCCCGGTTTGTGTAATCATTTGTAATAATGTTTTGTCTTTCAACAGTTGTTTCTATATATTGAATTTGATCACGGTATTCAGCAGCTCTTTCATATTGTTGCTCACTAGCTGCTTCTGTCATTTTAGTACGCAATTCTTTTTTTATTTTTTTAACATCCCCATTTAAAAATTGCTTAATATTTTCTATCTGGGCTTTGTAAGCTTCAACTGGTACTTCATGATCACATGGGCCTATACATTGTCCCATATGATAATAGAGACAAGCTCTTTTTTGACTTCCATTACATCGTCTTAATGGATAAATTTTTTGAATAAAATGTTGGGTTTCACTTGCAGCATATACGTTTGGATAAGGTCCAAAATAAATACCACCATCTTTTTTTACTTCAGAAGAAATGATTAATTGTGGGTTTCGTTCATTTGTAATTTTTAAATAAGGATAGCTAGTCCCTCGTTTTAATTTTATATTGTATTTAGGTTGGTGTTTCTTTATCAACGTAATTTCTAATAACAATGATTCTTTATCTGTTCCTGTAATGATGGTTTCAAAATTTACGATTTCTTTTACGAGTAATTCAGTTTTGCCTTCATGGGTTCCTTTAAAATAAGAACGAACACGATTTCTCAAGTTCTTAGCTTTTCCAATATAAATAATTTCATTGTCTTTATTTTTCATTATATAGCATCCAGGTAACTCAGGAAGCAATTGTAATTTATTAGTGATATGTTGGTTGGTCATTTTTATGCCTCCTATTGCTTTTAGACGACTTAAACGTCATCATCTTACAATTCTCTTTCTTATTTGTAAAGGTTTATGTTTTTTCTTATAAAAAAAAAATGATAAAGTCTCCAATAAATTGAAGACTTTCTTAGTGTCATTTGGTTTAAATCAGGGAGCGACCAATTGGCATTTTTTTGTTTCACTTGTCCAAAATTAAAAGAGAATCACTCAGTCGATGAAATAGAATCATCGACTGGGTGATTCTCAACTCAAAACGGATCAGTTAAGTGTTTTGTAGCTGTGACTGGGTCGTATCAGCTTTTTAGGTCATCGAATAGATTACAGATTATTTTTTCGCAAAAAAATAGGTGTTAGTGAGTTTTTAATCCTCAACACCTTAAAAATGTAGCATGATCAACTATTGCTTGAAAAAGAAACGATAAAACCCTATTCTATAAAAAAACGACAAAATAATTTTTGTCGTCCTTTTTTTTCTTTTTATCTTTTTGATTGACTGAAAAGAAATAAATTATTAACTGCGCTATAGTCTGAGTAACCAACTAAAACTTCTTGATACACATATTTTTTCCCTAACTTAACTTCGTCATCTTGAACTTTTTTTTGGATATCTAAAGCTATTTTTTTGTACAAGCTATCAATATCTTCATTTGTAATTGGGCCAAATTTTTCTTCCCAAGCTTCTAAAAAAGCTTCTTCATCCTTATCTTGATAAAAATCAATGTCTACTTCTTCAGTCAATTCATTCACCTGTTCTTCCATTTAATTCAAAATCTTGATTGTAATTGTTTTTCTTCCCCATGATAAAGCTTGTCCAACTGTTGGAAAGTGAATATCAATTCTATTGCCTTTTATTGCTCCACCAGTATCTCCTGCGATAGCAACACCGTAACCTGGAACTTCAAGCATTGTTCCTAAAGGAATAACACGTGGATCTACCGCAATAACCATTGGATTTTGTAAAAGGTTAATTCCAGTTGCCGTATGAGTGCTTAGTCCTGGTTGAGCTGTAGAGTAACCAGTTGCTGATACGACGATTGTTTTACCTGTTGAAGGAACTGGTGCTGGAACTATTGTTGGGGCTACTGTTGCTTCTTCTTTATTTTCGGTTGTTGGTTGTGTTGCATCAACAACCGTAGCTGGTTCTGCTTTACTTTCTTTTTCAACAGCTACTTTTGCTGTAATTTGAGCTACTTTAACTTTTTGGGCAGCTTCTTCTGCTGCTGCTTGTGCTTCTTCTGCTGCTTTAGCTTCTGCTAGTTTTGTTTCTTCTTCTCTTTTTTCTTTGTCTAATTTATTTAAACTTTCTTGATTCGTATCCATTAGTTTTTGAAGACTGGCAACTTGATTATCCAAATCAGCTTTTTGCATTTTTGAATCGTCCGTTTGTTTTTCTAATGCTAACGCTTCAGTGTTTAATTTTTCTTGAAGAACAACTAATTTTTCTTCTTCTTCTTTTGCAATATCCATTTGATCGTTTCCAGCAGATTGTAATGTTGCTAAAACGTAAGCACGATTAACTAAATCCGTTACACTTTCTGATTCAAATAATGATACCACTACATTTTGATTCATTTCAGACGTTTGAATCGTTTGCAAACGATCTTTCGCTTGTTCTAAACGAGCAGCAACAACCTCTTTTTGTTTTTTAACTTCAGTTGTTGTTTGTTCGATTGTTCCTTTTTTTTCATTTATTTCAACTTGTAAATTCTCAAGTTCAGTATTTTTTTCGTTTACTTTTACTAAAGTTCGGCTGATTTCACTATCTAATTTTACCATTTCTTCTTTTTTCAACAACGATTGTGTCTCTATTTTCTCCAATTTCGTTGCTGCAAATGCAGTATTAGGAACTGTCCCTACTAATAATAATGCCATCATTGAACTTATGACTAGTCTACTAAATTTCACAGATTCACAACACCCTTCATCTCATCTTTTTTATTTACTCGTATTTTCTCTACCACTTATTATAACCAATAAAATCTCAATATATATTTCGGGACAATTACTTTTTGTTACAAATACAAATTAAGGTATACTGGTTTTGTAACAATCGTATTAGGAGGAATAAAAATGACAAAAAAAGCGTATTTTGCAAGCCCATTATTTTCAGAAATGGAACTGTTGTACAATGAATATTTGGTCAAAAAAATAAAAGAGCTCTATCCTAACTTGGAACTTTATGTCCCCCAAGAACAAATGGAAATCAATAATAAGAATGCCTATGCTGACTCTATCATGATAGCTAAAATGGACACAGATCAACTATTAAGCAGTCATTTTATGATTGCTGTTTTAGATGGCGTATCCATTGATGTAGGCGTTGCTACAGAAATCGGCGTGGCTTATCAAGCTGGAATTCCTATTATTGGTTTGTATACAGATTCCAGACAGCAAGGAGCGACCAACCAAAAGAAACTAGACGCATTACAATCAATAGCTGAATCACAATTCTCTTATGTAAATCTTTACACGGTAGGTATTGTAAAAACAAATGGAGTCATTGTTAACTCTACCGAAGAATTATTGAACACTTTAAAATCTTATTGTTAAAAAAAATTATTTTTTCCATAATTAACTAAAAAAAAGTACTCATACGATTATTTCTTAATCTATATGAGCACTTTTTTTTATTTTATTCCATTAAATTACAGTTAGGTTACATTATTTCATTACAAATGATTCAATAACTTCTCCTTTTGTAATAATGTATCTTTTCTTGATAGAATCATCCCATCTAATTGAAGTACTTTTAGTACTATCTTCTTTTTTAGATGATTTATAAAACCTATCTATCTCTACAGACGAGAAGGTTTAAAGTGCGAAAATGGACGAGTCCGCATCTTTTCTTAGGTTTCTTGTCCAAAATAGCAGAAAATGGACAAGTGTATGATCTTATTGCATCAACTGGGCGATTCTCAACTCAAAATGGATCAGTTTTGGGTTTTGTAGCAGTAGCTTGTCCATAATTAGCTTTTCAGGCCCTCAAATGGGGTACAGATTATTTTTTTACACAAAAAAAGGTGTCAGTGAGTTTTTTATCCCCGACACCTTAAGTATTCAGTATGATTAGCTATTTATTAAAAAGAACTTAAAGAATCCCATTCCCATTATATGAAAAAAGCACAGAATAATTTCTGTGCTTTTTTGTGCTATCTATTTTAAGCCCAATATTTAATTGAACTATTGAGTATTTAGTATCTTTTTTTTATAATATATTCGTTTTCTTCACATGTTATTTTGGATTTGGTTTTGTAACTAAACTAATTATCCAACCAATAATTAACCCAATTAGTGCTGGCAATAACCAGCCCATACCGTTATCAAAAAACGGCAGGTACGTTTTATAAAACGTCAGAACATTCTGGATAACATCTACTTCACGAATTATTTCAGGTAAAGCATTTAACATATCTGCAATACTCACGAAAAGTGTGAGAACAGTTGTTGTAACATAAACAACTTGACGATTTTTGAATAACGGTGAAATCAATGCTAATAAGATTAATGTAATAGCTAAAGGATATAAGAACATTAACACAGGAATAGAATAGCTGATAATTTTTGTTAATCCAACATTGCCTACTAAACAAGCTACGGTACTAAAAATAAAGACATATGACTTGTAGCTAAATGATTTTGGAAACATCTCATGGAAGGTCTCAGAACAAGCCGTAATAAGACCAATAGCTGTTTTAAGACAGGCTACCGTAACAATAATAGCTAATAAAATACTGCCTAATGAACCAAAATAATAATGAGAAATTTGAGTTAAGGCGATTCCACCATTTTCAGAAATAGGAAAACGACCAACACTTATTGTTCCAAGATAAGCTAATCCTGTATAGATAAAGCCCATCAAAATCATGCTGATAAGACCAGACTTAATGGTATCTCTCGCTATTGATGCTGGTTTTGTAACACCAAGTCCTTTAATAGTCTGTACAACAATGATACCAAAAGCCAATGAAGCTAAAGCATCCATTGTATTGTACCCTTGGGTAAATCCACTTGCGAATGGAGCTGTGACATAACTTCCAGTAACTGGCGCCTTAAGTA
>JAVWJE010000073.1:0-9631 GCA_036639135.1 Carnobacterium sp.
ACAAAAAGATGTCGCCTTTACGATTGCAACATTCTAAGAATGAAATGAACCAAAAACTCAACATTCATAAAAGCACAACTCGTTTTAAAAAGTATGCTGCCTCCCTAATATTAGAGGCGCAGCATACTTTTTTGTTTGAAATCAATATTTCTTTTTTGGGTGCCGATCAATTACTTCTGGGTATTTAGCAAGCAATTCTTCTCCAGCTGGCGTCAGTTGGTAACCTCTGATTTTGAAATATGGAGCGAGTTGCTCTTCTGTTAATTGTTCTTTAGCTAATTCCATTAATTCTGTTTTGTTCAGTTTAGAATAGCCAGTCAGTCCAAATTGTTTGAAAATGGCTTTTAACTGTGCAGCATTGAGGTGAGTTAATGAGTCAGTTGCCGAAAGTTCTTTCGCATAACCCATTTGTTGGACTTCATCTAATGTTTGTTTTGCGTTGATGCCGTAATCGTATTCAAAATATTTTGGGAAAACGCTCGTATTCGTAAATGTACCAAAATTTATGCGCCATAATAAAATAAGGTGACCAGGTAAGATATCTTCCTCGAAACGAATCATGTTTCGTTTTGGGACAGTATTTCCTGAGCCGATACTGACCGAGTTTAACCACTCTTCCAAATCGCGGTTTGGCGATATATAAGGTGCTTCTGCATAATCCTGATAGAGTGAGAGAACTTTTTGTACGTCTTTGTTCTTTAAATCTAAATGATTATTTTGTTTATCGATGTTAGTTGTATTCATTAAAATCTCCTTTCCATGATAAATAATTATGATTCTCTTCTATTTTGATAAATGATAGAAGAGAAGTCAATAGATTTAAAAAGTATTCAGTCCTATTTTCTCACTATTTTTATATTTGTTTATTTAATATAGTTTAAGAAAAACGTAAATCAATATAAATATATTGTAATACGATAAATAAGGTGCTAAAGTAAAATAAATAATTATTAAATGAGGTGTTTTTTATGAAAAAAGGTACTACACTCTTTTTAAAGTTAGCTGTTCTTCTTATCGGGCTTCCTATTCTTGCATTGAGTTTATTTGGACTGATTTGGTTAATTAATAATCAAGCAAGCCCAGCCTATAATCAATTGTTATATCCCATTTTGATTGGTATATATGTATCTGTATTCCCATTTTTCGCTGCTTTATACCAAGCGTTTAAGCTATTAAATCATATTGATAGGAACCAAGCTTTTTCTGATCTATCAGTTAAAGCGTTAAAAAATATCAAGTTTTGTGCACTGCTAATCAGTGGCTTATATTTGGTGATTTTGCCATTTATTTTTGGCTTAGCGCAAATGGATGATGCCCCTGGGCTTGTCTTAGTCGGAATGATTCCAATATTTGCTTCGTTGGTTATCGCAGTTTTTGCTGCAGTTCTGCAGAAGCTGTTACAAGAAGCGATTAAGATAAAATCAGAAAATGAATTAACGGTCTGAGGTGAATAATATGGCAATTATAATCAATATTGATGTGATGTTGGCTAAAAGAAAAATGAGCGTAACAGAACTTTCGGAGAAGGTTGGAATTACGATGGCGAATCTTTCTATATTAAAAAATGGAAAGGCAAAAGCGATCCGGTTATCCACATTAGAAGGAGTTTGTAAGGCTTTAGAATGCCAGCCGGGAGACATTTTGGAATATAAGAGCGATGAAGATGTTTAAGGATAATAAAATAAATAAAGTAGGTTCAGATTCATTTAACTAGTGGGTAATTTAATTGAACAAATATTTTAAAGCTGATCACAAAATAGTGATCAGCTTTTTTTATTTTATCACGGTTTGAATATCTCAGAAAGATTCTAACTTAAAGGATAAAGTATCCAGTTTTTGGTGATTACAGAAGCAGGCGGAAACGGCGCTTGTACTGACGGAACGTACATTGGGCATGAAGTGAAAATCGCTGCAACAAATGATCCGAAATACGCATATGAAATGGGTCGCGTATCCAGTGTTGAAGCAGCTGCGATTGGACGCAACTGGAGTTTTGCTCCAATCGTTGACATCAACCGCAACTGGTGCAACCCAATCAACTCAAATCGTACTTGGTCAGCTACTTTAACCCAGATGCAACCATTAAAGAAAGAACATTCCCTGCAACACTAAACAAATATATTTTAATAGATTTATTGCGCGATAAAAATGGAATTCAATGGGTTAGTTGTTACGGATGCGAGCCACATGGTTGCTTTAACTTCTCCAATGAAACGTAAAGACATGTTGCCGGCAGCAGTTGCAGCTGGTTCAGACTTATTCTTATTCTTTAATGATCCAGACGAAGGTTTCCAATGGATGATGGAAGGGTACGAAAACGGCGTTATTACGGAAGACCGTTTACAAGAAGCGTTAACGCGTATTTTAGGAACTAAAGCAGCATTAGGTTTGCATAAAAAAATTAAAACTGAAATTATGCCGCCTAAAGAAGAAGCTTTAGCTAAGATCGGTTTACCTGAAAACAAGAAAATTGCTGAAGAAGTTGCGGACAAAGCAATTACTTTGGTTAAAAACAATGAAGATATTTTCCCGATTTCACCAGCAAAACAAAACCGTGTTTTATTAGTAGACATTAAAGGTGTAGAAGGCGGTTTTGGGGCTTTAATTGGTGGAGGTGGGCAAAAACCTTCTGAAATGTTGAAAGAAAGATTAGAAGCTGAAGGCTTTGAAGTCAGTATTTGGGAATCTGCGATGGATAAAATCATGAAGCTTCCTGAAAAAGAAATGAAAGCTGCCATCGCAAATGTTTACGCTCAAAAACGTCCGATTTCAGAATTAACAGATAACTATGACTTGATCATTAACTTGTCGGTGGTTAACCCAAATACGAATCAACGAATCCAATGGCCTGCAAGTAAAGGTACACCAGATATTCCATTCTACGTGCAAGAAGTACCGACAATCTTTATTTCATTATTGTCACCATTCCATTTGGCAGACGTACCTCAAGTTCAAACGTATATCAACACTTACGACAGCAAAGACTTCACAGTAGATGCTTTAGTAGAAAAAATGTTGGGACGTTCTGAATTCGCTGGCGTTAGTCCAGTTGACGCATTCTGTGGGTTTGAAGACACTAAATACTAAGAGTACATGATGCTTACCGCTTATTAGTCGTTAATTGGAGACTGATAAGGGAATAAGGGTCAAACAAAACAACCAAACAGGCTGAATCCTCTAAAGGATCCCGGCTGTTTGGTTGTTTTTTATTAAGTTTGTCAATAAAACAACAACTTTAGTTCAAAATTTACGGATATCGTAAGCTCGATATCTTTTTAATCTTTTACTACCTCGTTATCATCGTAACTAACCCAATCACTATAGCCGCCTGGATACAACTTGGGTTTCAAACCAGCTTCTTCCATGAATAACACATTGACTGTTCCGGTTATGCCTGAACCGCAGTGGACAATGATTTCCTCGTATTTATCAAGAGATTTGAACTTCTCGTTTATATTTTCGATATCTATTATCGTGCCTTCATTGACCAAATCCATCCAAGGATAGTTTAGAGCGTTAGGAATATGCCCAGGCAATTTATCTAAAGGCTCTATTTGTCCCGAATACCGTTCATGTGCTCTGGAATCGACAATGGCTGTAGAGGTTGATGCAGTAGCTGTTTTTACCTCTGAGATCTCAGCGATCATGGCTGAATTTAGATATAAATTTAAAGATGTAGATATTCTAGGCTTTGTAATAGCTGTAGTCGTTTCTAGACCGTTATCAATCCAATGCTTGATGCCGCCTTCTAATAAAAATACGTTATCCTTACCAGCATATTTTAGCAGCCACCATAGTCTGCCCGCCATGGCCAAATTTCCATCATCATAAACGATGATTGTAGAGGAATCATTGATTCCTAAATTTTTCATCTCGTCAATAAAGATTTTCATATCGGGTAAGGGATGTCTGCCGCCATGAGGGCCAATTTCACCGGTCATCGTATTTTCCATGGAGACGAATTGAGCTCCGCTAATATGTCCTTCTTTATATTGATTAAATCCAGCTTTCGCATCATTCAATTCTGCGCGGGCGTCTAGTATGATCAAATCATCATTTAAACGATTCTCTAGCAACCACGATTGTGTAACAAAATTCTTCATATGTCCTCCTAAATAGATAAATTGTTGAAATAAATTACTAATCACACACTAAAACTGTTCAATTCGCATTTTTCTGAAAAAAATTCTTTGCAATGGTTGATAAGATAGTTTATTCAAAGTTACTGTAAAGATTTGCTGCTACGGATGAGCATATATAAAAACCTTTATTAGGAAAGAACTTGACTGATTTATAAAAATTGGAACTAGACTGCTTTACTTGTTTTTTAATTAGGGAAAATTTTGATTTAAGCTAACAGAAACGAACTATAAGGCAATAAAGTTTTATTAAGGCTGTAAGGCTGACTTACGCTTGATTTGTTTTGGCTACAATTTTTAAGTAACGATAAACACTTGGCTCGGATACATTTAAAACTTCGGCTACTTGGGAGACTGCCCCCTTTAGTTGGAAGATTCCTTTCTTCTCTAACTGCTCTACGATATGAATTTTTGCTTCTTGATTTAGAAGGAAATTTTCATCAAAAATAGAAGGACCGATAATATCAGAAATGATGTCTTTTATGTTACTGGAAAGGACTTCTACAAATTCATCATTATTTTCCTGAGCAGTGCTTGGGGTTAGTTGGTTTGGATTTATTGTGTTATTTTCACTATCCAAGACATCATCTTTTGCGTTTATGAGCTGAAGGATATCCTGTGCAATAGTTTTGTATTTTGTGTAGTTCGTATTAATGCAAAGCATTCCTTCCAATCTTCCTTGGTTATCTTTAATAAAAAAGGTAGAGCCTTGAATATGGTTGACACCATTGGCTTTTGCTTTGTAATTTGTTACATAGTCGCTTTTCAAATATTCTTTTTTCTTTATTAATTCTAAAGCAAAACCAGTAAGCGGAGAATTTTTTGTTCTTCCGCTGATAGAGTTATTTTCAATGGCAGCGATATAAGACTGTTCTTCTTCTATCACATGAAACACGATTTCATGATTAGGACCTAAAGTTTTACCTAAAAAACAAACTAAGCCTACATATTGATTAAATGTCTCTTTTTTCATTTTTGGATTCTCCTTTTTTAATGTAAGTAACGTACAAATATTATATCATAATGATAAAAAAGTTACATCTTGACTTTATATTTTAATAATGATTATAATTTTTATTAATAATAATAAAAAGTTATTGACAGCGCTTTCCTATATGTTTATAGTAAAGGAAGAACACAAGGAGGTGATATATATGCAAACTGTGCCATCAGCAATAGGTCCTTATTCTGCTTATCGAAAAGCTGGGAATCTTCTTTTCACGTCAGGTCAATTGCCTATAGATCCTAAAACAAACCAATTAGAAGACAATTTTTCAGACCAATGTAAGAGATCTTTAATGAATATTCAATCTATTTTAGAACAAGAGAATTTGAAAATGGAAGATATTGTTAAGGTAACAGTTTTATTAAAGGACTTATCTTATTTTGAAGAAGTAAACAGGTTATTTGAAGAATTTTTTCAAAAACCTTATCCTACACGGACGGCTTTTGAAGTTTCAAAGCTTCCTAAAAACGCTCTAATTGAAATAGAAGCTATCGCGTTTTTAAAATGATTTTGCAAAGAATTCTAAACCATAAAAAATTTTGAATCACAATGAAAAGGTTTACAATTTCGTGTGTTTTTACTGAGAAAAAGGGAGGGAATTCGATGGATATTTTACTTGGAACGGTTTTATTATTAGCAGTACTGTCTTTTTTCACGATATTCAATTACAAAGCACCACATGGATCAAAAGCAATGGGAGCATTGGCTAACGCAGCTTGTGCAAGTTTTTTAGTGGAAGCCTTTCACTACGCTTTTTTTGGAAATGTGTTGAATTTAAAATTCTTAGGGGAAGTAGGTGCTGCTAATGGAAGCCTTGGCGGTGTAGCAGCAGCAATATTAGTTCCTTTAGCTTTAGGAGTTTCTCCAGTGTATGCTGTTTTAGTAGGACTTTCTTTATCAGGTATGGGAATATTACCTGGTTTTATCGCTGGTTATCTTATCTCTTTTGTTATTAAGAAGATGGAAGAAAAGATACCTGGTGGATTAGATTTAATCGTTATTATCGTGATTGGTGCTCCTTTAGCTCGTCTGATTGGAGCAATAAGTTCTCCTCTCGTAGATGCCACACTTCTTCAAATTGGTGAAATATTGACTTCTACTGCTAATTCTAGTCCTATAATGATGGGAATTATCTTAGGGGGAATTATCACAGTAGTTGCAACAGCTCCATTAAGTTCTATGGCATTAACGGCAATGTTAGGCTTAACAGGTGTTCCAATGGCTATAGGAGCATTAGCTGTATTTGGGTCATCCTTTATGAATTATGTTCTATTTAGCAGAATGAAATTTGGAAGCAAGAAAGATACCATATCTGTAGCTATAGAACCTTTAACTCAAGCAGACATTATTTCCGCTAATCCCCTTCCTGTTTATGGAACGAACTTTATTGGAGGAGCTGCAAGCGGAATTATCGTGGCACTTATGGGACTTGTAAATAATACTCCAGGTACGGCTACCCCAATTGCAGGTTTTGCAGTCATGTTCGCGTATAATCCAGCAGGAAAAGTACTGATTACTGCTTTAGGATGTATCATTGTAAGTGTAGCAAGCGGTTATCTTGGATCTTACATCTTTAAAAACACTAAAATCGTAACGGCTGAAGAAGTTAGAACAGGTGGAGGGTTAGCAAAAAAGAAAGCTATTGAAGTTATAACCTGACATTAAACTATAAATAAACAGATAGATATAAGATAAATGAGGACAGTTCAATAACTACGAGGGGAGGATAAATGAAGTGCTGGATATCAATAAAATCAGAACAAACGAAGATTACTATCACAAACGGATGATGGACAGAGGGATAGAAAAAGAAGTAATCGAGGACATAATAGATTTAGATAAAAATCGCAGAACTAAACTAAAAGAAGTTGAACGGTTGAGAAGCGAAAAAAATGCGGATAACAAAAGGATTCAGCAGTTGCAGAAAGAAGAGATCCATGCTGATAAAGTAATTTATGATACAAAAGAAAAAAATAAAGAAATCAAAAAGTTACAAGAACAACTAACGAAAATTGAAAAAAAGTTGTATGAACTTCTTATCACACTTCCGAATATAGCAGATGATAGTGTCCCTTTGGGAGACGATGAACAAGAAAATGAAGAAATACGTGTTAGAGGTGAGAGAAAAAACTTTGAATTTGAGCCGCTGCCTCATTACGAATTGGGAGAAAATCTAGGAATTCTTGATTTTGTAAGAGGATCGAAAGTTTCAGGTAATCGGTTTGTGTATTACAAAGGAATAGGAGCTAGGCTGGAAAGAGCTGTTTATAATTTTATGCTAGATTTACACACTAGGAACCATGGGTATACAGAAGTCATTCCTCCTTACTTAGTGAAAGAATCAGCGATGTTTGGTACAGGACAGTTTCCTAAATTCAAGGAAGATGTTTTTAGTATCGAAAATGAAAACTTAGTATTGATTCCAACTGCAGAGGTTCCGTTAACGAACTATTATGCTAATGAAATCATTGAATACGAAAAGCTGCCTATTTACTTTACAGCATTAAGTCCTTCATTTCGTTCAGAAGCTGGAAGTGCTGGAAGAGATACACGCGGTTTGATTCGGATGCATCAATTTCATAAAGTCGAAATGGTCAAGTTTACAGATAAAGAATCTTCTTTTGAAGAATTAGAAAAGATGACTCATGATGCTGAAGAAGTGCTGCAGGTATTAGGACTCTCATATAGAACTATTGTATTGTGTACAGGAGATATGGGCTTTTCTGCCACAAAAACTTATGATATAGAAGTTTGGTTTCCTTCGCAAAATACTTATCGAGAAATCTCTTCTTGTTCCAATTGTTTAGATTTTCAGGCACGAAGAGCCAAAATTCGATACCGGGATCAAAAAGGAAAAAGCGAGTACGCCCATACTCTAAACGGATCTGGATTAGCAGTAGGAAGAACAGTGGCTGCTATTTTAGAAAATTATCAACAGGCAGATGGCAGTATTCTTGTTCCAGCAGCTTTGATTCCTTATATGGATGGCATTGAAGTAATTCGATGATTCCATATCTCAGCTATAAATTTGCATACCTAAAAGTCAAATAAGAGCGTTTTAATCTGTTTAAAAGTATATTCAGTAAAAATATTATTAATTTAAATCTTAGGAGGAAAATAATATGAGTAAACAAATTATTGCAGGTAAAACATTGGGAAATTGGAAAGAAGAAATACCAGTATTAAAAAACATTATGGAGACAGAGAGTGTTTTTTGGGTCAATCGTTTCAAAAGCGATTTTGCAACGGCCTCAAAGAAAGTGGAACTTTCCAAAGCTGATGTAGACGATGCTGAAGAACGTTTAGCACGATTTGCTTCCTTTATAGTAACTGCATTTCCTGAGACAGAAGAAACAAAAGGAATCATTGAATCGAAAATAACTGCTATACCGACAATGAAGTCAGAACTTGAACAGTATTACGATACGATTATTGAAGGAAAACTACTATTGAAACGTGATGACACATTGCCGATTGCAGGCACGATCAAAGCAAGAGGGGCAATCTACGAAGTATTAAAACATGCAGAAACACTTGCGTTAGAAGAAGGTTTGCTGAAAAGCATCGATGAAGACTATATAATTTTTGCAAGCGATGAGTTTCGTGAGTTTTTTGCTAAACATAAAATCATGGTAGGAACTACTGGAAACCTAGGTATTAGTGTAGGGATAATGGGAGCAAAATTGGGATTTGAAGTTACTGTTCATATGTCTGTAGAAGCTAAGCAATGGAAAAAAGATTTATTAAGATCCCATGGTGTTACGGTAATTGAGCACAATACAAACTTTACAAAAGCAGTGGAAAATGGAAGGATGCAATCAGACCAAGATCCGACGTGTTACTTTGTTGATGACGAACATTCCATGGACCTGTTTTTAGGATATACAGTAGCTGGTAATCGTCTAAAAAAACAATTAGATGAACAAAGGGTGAAAGTTGATGAAGACCATCCATTGTTTGTGTATTTGCCATGCGGAATCGGGGGCAGCCCAGGAGGTATTACATTCGGATTAAAACAAGTTTATGGAGATAATGTTCATTGTTTCTTCTCAGAACCAACACATATGCCTTCAATGATGCTAGGGTTGATTACAGATGAGTATGATGAAGTATCAATAGACGACTTTGATATTGATGGCAAAACTGGAATGGATGGATTAGCGGTTCCACGAACGTCCGGTTTTGTTTCAAAGTTAATGAAAAATTTCTTTGATGGCGGTTTTACATTGCAAGAAAAAGAAGCTCAGCATTTCTTGACAGCCATGATAGATAAAGAAGGTATTGGCTTAGAACCAGCAGCTTTAGCTGGTGTTCCAGGGGCTGCTCGTTTATTTAGTACAACAGAAGGGAAATGTTATCTGTCCGAAAAAGGATTAACTGAAAAGATGGGCCAAGCAACACATATTGCCTGGGCTACAGGAGGAAGTATGGTTCCTAAAGAGGATATGAAAGAGTTTTATAGACAAGGTTTAAAGAAAAGTGATGT
>JAVWJE010000073.1:9641-10511 GCA_036639135.1 Carnobacterium sp.
TAGAAATAAATTTCATGGAAATAAACAACTTGTTTTATCTTGAATAGCAGCGGCTAACAGCTTACTTTATTTTAAAAAAACAAAGAAGTAATCAAGAGTAGGAATCCTCATTACTACACTAAATAAAAGACAAAGAGCAATAACGAATAAAAGTCTCTTATTCAGCCTTAAAAAGTTGAGTAAGGGACTTTTTCGCATTATGTTACAACTACTTATTGGCTGAATTTTTGTAGGTAGTGTTTTTTAGATACAAGGTATTACGTAAATTTAATAATTTGAGATTTTGATGCTTTACATAGCTAAAAAACATATATATATGGTACTGTTTAAATCACTATTGTATGGCTATATAATTTTTGCGGTTTATAGATTTAAGATACATAGATTATTTATGAATAGCTGCGTATCTAATTTTTTCTAGAAAAATAGTACACCTTTTTAAGAAATAATATTCTAAACGTGAATATTATTTCTTAGTGTTCTCAGAACGTTGTTTACAATACTTTCCGGTGTTACCATGAGTTTGATAAAAATAAACTATTATACCGGAGGCGTATCAAATGTTGGAAACAAATTTAGAGCGAATTATTGATAATATCGAAACCCTAGCTACCTTTAATGCCACACCTGGAAATGGAGTCACCCGGTCCGCTTATTCAAAAGAAGATCAGCAAGCTAAAGAGTATTTAATTAATGAAATGAAAAAGCTTGGATTAACTATTTGGGAAGACGGCTTCTCAACTTTATTTGGACGCAAAGAAGGAAAATTAAAAGATGCGCCGGTTGTTATGATTGGTTCTCATTATGATTCTGTTGTTAATGACGGTGCTTTCGATGGAGCAGCTGGTGTAGTTTCTGCATTAGAAACCA
>JAVWJE010000074.1:0-9453 GCA_036639135.1 Carnobacterium sp.
CCTATATAAGACACTTTTTATATTTCAGTGTCCTTTATAGAGGGAGCATATCAAAATTGTTTAGAGGTTTTTCATCTTTTCATAAAGTTACTTCATTATTTTAATTACGCACTTTGCGTGTAGGATCTAATTTCTTTTCTATTATCCCTAATACAAAATCACTAATAATTGCCATTAATGCCGTTGGGATAGCACCTGATAATATAATAGCACCCCCATCAGTAGCATTGACTCCTCGTGTGATAATGTCACCTAAACCACCTGCACCAATAAAAGTACCGATTGCTGTAATACCAATCCCTACAACAAGTGCATTACGAATACCCGCCATAATAACAGACAATGACAATGGTAGTTCTACCATGAATGTTAACTGTAATTTAGTCATTCCCATACCTTTTCCCGAATCCAAAATATTACTATCAACACTTCGAACCCCAGTATACGTATTTTTTATAATGGGTAGTAACGAATACAAAAATACCGTCACGATTACAGTTGTAGCACCCAGACCTAATCCAAGCATCAAAATAGATAACATGGCTAAAGAGGGAATTGTTTGAATCACATTAGCAATCCCGATAACCCAATCGGCTAACTTACCTCGACGAGAAATTAAAAAACCTATTGGAATACCAACAATTGCAGCAAAGAGCACACCATAGATAGAGATTAAAAAGTGACGTAAAAATTGTTCCCAAATATAAATGCCATTTTCATTGAAGTAATACCATAATTGTTCCCACAGCCCCATTTTTGAAACATCCACTAGTTATTCATCTCCCTTTTTATTTTCAAAGAAATTATTTTCTTTCAAAAATTTTTGTGCTACCGTTTTTGGCTCTAATAAATCATTATCAGCAGTATAGTTCATTTCTTGCATTTTCTCTGTTGAGATAGATCCTTCTAGTTTTAGTAGAATACCATTTAATTCTGGGTATTCTTTTAATATCTTATTTGACGCAACTGGGCTAGCATCATACGGTGGAAATAGTTGTTTGTCATCTTCTAAAACAACTAAATCATAGCTCTTTATTCTTCCATCTGTAGAATAGCCTAAAACTACATCCATTTTATCTGCAGCTAATGCATCGTAAACTAATCCGATCTGCATAGGATATACACGATTAAAATCAAAGCCATATGTGCTTACGAAAGCTTCATATCCATCGCCTTTTCTCTCCATCCATGAATTATCTGCACCTAGATTAAGTTCTGAAATAACATCTTTTAAATCGCTAACTGTTTTGAGGTTGTATTTTTCAGCCGTTTCTTGTGTCACCATAAATGCATATGTGTTTGAAAAACCATAACTTGGAAACCATTTTTGATCAAATTCTCTATCAAATCCTTCAACAACAGCATCATAAGCTTTTTTAGGATCTGTTAATGGTTCTAAACCTAATTCACCTGTTAAAGATGTCCCCGTGTAGCGAGAGCCCGAAACATTTGCATCTCCACCAATTAACGCTTGATGGTTCAATGTAGATGAACCTAGGTTATTAATAATCTCAGCATCAATCTTCATGTAATGCTCAACCATTCCTTCAACAATAAAAGCTATAATCTGTTGTTCAGAAGTTGTACCTCCTGTAATGGTAATCCCTTCTTTATCAAATCCTCCGCCTAAGCCTGGAAGTGAACAACTACTTAAAATGATAGTTGCAAAAAGAAGAATCACAATTTTATTTACTTTATTGATTGTGTTCATTATTTAAAACCTCCTGTATTTTATGCTTGAACGGGTGTTACTTTTCTCTCTAATTTTCCTAATAAAAAGTCTACCAATAATGCCATTAAAGTAACGGGTATCGTTCCAGCGATAATAAATTCCGTACTAAATACATTTAATCCATTAAAAATAAAGTCTCCTAACCCACCTGCTCCTATATAAGAGGCTAAAGTAGCCCAGGCGATAACATATACACCCGAAAGACGGATACCTGACATGATGATAGGAGCTGCTTGTGGCAATTCAACTAATCGAATTAAGTCCATATCAGTCATCCCCATACCTTTGCCCGCATCTTTCAACCCTGCATCTACTCCATGTACACCAATAAATGTATTTCTTAAGATTGGCAATAAAGAATAGATAAATAATGCAACAATAGCAGGCAATTTTCCAATACCTAATATTGGAATCATCAAAGCTAATAGAGCTAAGGAAGGAACAGTTTGCAAAATAGTTGCCAATCCAATAACAATTGATGATAGCCTTTTAAAACGAGTTAATACAATACCTAGTGGAACAGCAACAATAACCCCAAGCGACAAAGCGATTATAGAAATATACAGATGCTCCCAAGTTTTTAATAATAGATCAGAACCATTATTTGCAAAAAAATCAGCCATATTTCTTCCCTCCTATTCTTTACTTTCTTTTGATGTCATAGATTCCATTTTAGATTCATTTGGCGTTTCTACATCTTCACTATCGCCCCAAATTGTGTCATAAACAATATCAACTAGCGAAGCACGTGTGACAATACCTACTAAATGATCATTCTCATCTACAACAGGCACATTTTTAAAGCCACGTTTTAAAATACGTTGGACAGTATCTCTTAAGAGTGTTTCTTTTCTTACAAAATAAACTTTATTAGACATAATGTCCCCAACGCTTGTAGCTCTTTTTCTGTTTAAATCTATACTTTCAATATCAACATATCCTTTAAGTGTGCCGGCATCATCTGTTACTAACAGTGTATCTACCCGGCGGTCACGCATTATCTTAATGGCATCTGAAATGGATTTCCCTGGTGTCACGGATGCTGGATTTTTTATCATAACTTGTTCAACTGTTTGAATATTTGGTCTAGCTTGAATCAAGCGGTCTTCACCAATAAAATCTTCAACAAATTGATTTGCTGGAGCTGATAAAATATTGTCTGGAGTATCAAATTGGACAACTTTTCCTTCTTGCATAATAACGATTCTATCTGCTAGCTTTATAGCTTCATCCATATCATGAGTTACAAAAACAATTGTTTTACCTAATTCTTTTTGTAACTCTTTCAGTAATTCTTGCAAGGAATCTCTTGTAATAGGATCTAATGCACCAAACGGTTCATCCATTAAAATAATGTCTTGGTCAGCTGCTAATGCACGAATAACCCCAATTCTTTGTTGTTGTCCTCCTGAAAGTTCAGATGGATAACGTTCTAAGAATTCTAGCGGCAAATCAACTTTTTTTATAAGGTCTTCTGCAATTTCTCTTTGTTTTTCTTTAGGCCATTTCATTAGACGAGGGACTAATACAATATTATCGAATATTGTCATATGTGGCATCAAGCCAATTTGTTGGATAACATAACCAATCTTGCGGCGTAATATAACTGGATCTTTTTTCATAATATCTTCACCATTAATTAGAATTTGACCTGATGTAGGTTCAATCATTCGATTAATCATTCTCATAGAGGTCGTTTTTCCACTTCCACTTGTACCAATAAAAACGATAAATTCTCCTTTGTCGAAAGAAAGATTGATATTTTCTACTGCTTTTTTCCCGCCTTTATAAACTTTTGAAACATTTTTAAATTCAATCATAGTTTCCACCCTCTTGTTTCTCTATTTTTTTCTATTAAACCATTAGATAGTCTTTTACTATTATCCATTAAATACGCTACATTATCAAATCTAACTTTGTCTTCTTACATACATCTTTATAAGATTTGATGCTGTATTCATAATCTGTTTTAATATAACAAATGAAAAAAAACTTAGTCATTCAACAAAAAAAGGCCTCCAAAAATCTACTAATTTGGAGGCCTTTCTCTTTATTTTGTTCCACTAGTTAAAAGAGTTGATTTATATTTTTTACAAAATTGGAGAGAATAGTCTAGAAAAAATTTGTTTAAATTTTAACCATTTTGACTGATTGTCTAGCATCTCTTGAGTTAACAAGTAGCTCTTTTTAATATCCTTATAAAAAATATCTCTTTGTTGTTTAGCTACTTCATGGTCATAAATAAAAGCATTTACTTCAAAATTTAATTTAAAACTTCTAACATCAAAATTAGCTGTTCCTATTGAACATATTTCGCCATCTATAACCATTGTTTTAGCATGGAGAAAACCATTGTCGTAAATATATACTTCCGCTCCAGCAGCAACCATCTCAGCTGCATAATAGGTCGTTGCACGATAAATAAAAGGATGATCTGGCTTGTTCGGAATCATAATTTTAACATCTATCCCTGACATAACGGCTATTTCTAGAGTTTCTAGTAATGAATCGTCTGGAACAAAATAAGGTGTTTGAATAAAAATATATTCTTTTGCCATACTAATCATTTTGATGTACCCTTTTTTTATTTGTTGTATTTCGGTATCTGGGCCACTTGATACAATCTGCATATTAGTTTTTCCTTGTTTTTTTATCAGTGGAAAATAATTTTCCTGGTATTCTAATTTATGGTGGGTTACAGTTGCATTCCAGTCCATCAGAAATCGACTTTGTAGAGGTAAAACCGCATTGCCTTCTATTTTCATATGTGTATCACGCCAATAACCAAATTTTTTGTATTCTCCTAAGTATTCATCGCCAACGTTAAAGCCACCAGTATAACCGATTTTACCATCGATAATAACAATTTTTCTGTGATTACGATAGTTAAATCTCATGTTTATTATGCTATAACGAGAACCGAAGAAAGACTCGGCACGGCCTCCTAAGGATTCTAATTTTTTAAAAAAAGTTGCTTTCAAAGAACGTGACCCTAATGCGTCATAGATAACTAAAACTTCCACTCCTGCAGCTGCCCTGTTCTCTAATGCTTCTAGTACTCTATTTCCAATCTTATCATCTTTAAAAATATAGTAAATTAAATGAATATGATGTTTTGCTTTATAAATATCAGCAATTAACGATTCATATTTTTTAGCTCCATCTGTAAACAATTGAACCTTATTTCCTTTGGTTAAAATAGATTCATCACTTTCAAGAAATAAACTTGCCATTTCTTTAGCATTCTCAGATGCTTGCTTAGTAGACAATAAATCTTCATCATCTGCTAACAATTCTTTTTGTGCTTCTACTAATTCAGACATGCCAATACTTTCTTGAGCTTTAATATCGAAAATCTTTTTTCTTGATAACTTATTTCCAATGAATAAGTAGAAAACAAAACCAAAAACAGGCAACATCACTAGTACAACCAACCAAGCCCAAGTTGCTGCAATATCACGCTTTTCTCGGAAAACAGTAATAATGGCAAAAATAGTATTTAAAGTAATAACAGCAGTTAAGATAGATAAAAATATTTGCATAAATCGTCCTTCCAAATCGTTTTCCCTAATCTTACTATGTTACGTGCTTTTTTACTAGCTTTATCGCAGTAAATTTAGGAGCTTATTTTAATTCTTAATATAGAATAAAGGACCTACTTTTAAGCTTTTTATATGAATTATTTCATTTTTTATCAATTGGTACAAATAAGTTGGGATTAGTTTTACTTAATAAGATTAACACTATTGCTGTAACGGTCATCGTAGCAAGTGCGCTACTTCCATTAGCAATAAATGAATACCAGATTGGACTCATTCCTTCTGGAGCATAACTTCCCCAGAAATAATATCCAGCAACGAAGTGCCAAAAAAAGCGAGCTATTGTTCCTGATATTACTCCTATAATAATAAAAAACATTAATTTAATAGGCGTTTTATTTTTAATAGCAAGATGAACTGAATGAGCAAATAGACCCGCCATTCCTGCGAACATAAATGCAACAAAATATTCGATAAACCCTTGTAGTAAACTCAAAATTGCAACGTTACCGGTTAAATAGTGCAAAATTCCCCATAAAAATCCTGCAGCTAAACCCGCAATCGTTCCTCTTCTGAGAGAATATAAAACTAAAGGTATCATCCCTAATGATATTGTAAAACCTGTTCCAATATTACTTGGAATCATAGACAAAACAATTGCTAGTGCGGCTACTATTGTTCCTTCAATCCAAACACGCAAACTAATATTTTCCATAAAAAAATCCCCCTTTTGATGTGTCGAACAGTGCCACACATCAAAGGAGGAGCTAAAATGATTGTTTTACTAATCAATTGCTCCGTCACAATCCCTACGTTCGTACTAACGAACAGGTTCGAAGGGTTAGAATCAAAAATTCAGTCTCAGCTTTGCAGCACCCCTTTGTGATGGTTGTTCTATTTAATTCTTTCTTCTTCATTCACTATAGTCAACTTACGTTATGTTGTCAAGATGCTACTCAATAACAAAAGCTTCTATAAAACTAAGATTCCTCTTTTTCGTATTAGTTTAAAAAATTATCAGATCCAGTACTCGAGTCAGGTATTGGTTCTGGTTCTTTTGATGCTTCTGGCTCATTATCTGGATTTTCATCCGGTTTTGGAACTGGAACTGGTTTCACTTCAGGTTCTGTCTCTGGCTTAGGATTTAGACTCTGATCTGGTTCTTGTACTGGTTTTGGATTTGGTTTTACTTCTGGAATTGGATTTTTATTACCAGAAGGTTTCCAAGGTTTGGTTGGTTTAGATGATTCTGGTTTCCAAGTGTTTACAGACTCTTCGTACGTTGTATTCGAGTTTCTTTCTACTTCATCTTCCTCTGCATTATTTTGCAGGTCTTGTTCAGCTTCTTCTTTTAACTTTTCTTCTTCTAGTAAATTTTCTTCTAACTCTTTCTCTTTTAACATTTTCTCTTCTTTTTCAATCAACTGTTCTTCAATAAGCTTTAATCGCTCTTCTTGCTCTTTTTTTATTTTTTTATTTTTTATCATACTAACTTTTTTTTGCACCTGTTCAACTTGTTCTCTTGTAACATTATCTCTAACTATTTTTTTATCGGTATCTTCAAAAAGGACAGTAAGAGCTTTGGTTGTTTCTTCATTATACTTAAATTGTACAGTCGCTTCAGCTAACATCTCGCTTAATTCTTTAAACAAAGTTAAGGATAAAGGTTCAAGTTTTTTTAAAGATTTTTTTGCTTCCTCTAGTTGTTGTTCGACTACATTATCGGATAAAATTTTATCTATTAATAATGACCTTACTTCTTCTTGTGTTCTATAGAACAAACTTGCTGTATTGACATCTTGTAATAATTTCTCATTAGCTAAGCTAGTTGGTAAGTCTTTAACTTGTTTTAAAATGTTTTTTATTTCTTTTTCAGTAACATTATTAGCTAATTCTTGTTTTTTTTCGTTTTTAAATAAACTCTCAACCAATTTTTTTGTTGTCTTTGTTCGATCTACCTTTTGTTCAGATTTAGTCATTTTTTCTGCTTGAACTATTCTACTATATTGGGCTCCTCCTATAATGACTGCAGCAGTCAATAAGACAAGAAAACCAAGTAGGAATTTTTTTTTATTCATTTGTTCTTCCTTTCAACTACATCGTATTTTTTATGCTCATTAGCTCTATAAACTTATTATATTTTTTTAGAATAAATAAATCCAGACCGATTTTTTTCTTTATATCGCTTTTTTGTATCTTTAAATCCTGTTTTTAAATAGAGCATTTGACCACTAAGATTATCATAATCAATAGCTAAGATTATTTCATTTACACCATTAAAATGTGTTCTTATATATTCAGGCAGAGCCTCGATAGATAATTTACCGAAACCTTTTTCTTGAAATCGTTCATCAATAGAATGATCCTTTAGGAACAGGCAATTCTTTCCTATTGAGACATTATCAATCAATTTATTTTTTTGTAAGATGAAAAACCCCACTAAGCCATCTTCATTTAAAATTAAGATTGGATGCTTTTCTGTTTCATGCAAACTATTCGTCATCGCTTTTATCGGCATATCCGCATATTGATGTTCTTCTAACAAGTAACTTTCTAACATTGAAATATCTTCTATTGTAGCTTCTTTTAACTCGATTTTATATTTGCTCATACCTTTCACCACCTAGTGTAATGGGTATATCTTATTATGTAGCAATATACTGATACGTCGAATTTTAATTATAAGTGTATCAGCCGATCTTTTGTTTACGAAATAAAAATTGTTAGATATTCTAATCTTTTCCTATCTATAATACTTTATATTTAACTCTTTATTACTTACTTTATATGGTTTAATATCTTGTATTCTGTTTTAACATTTTCAAGAAAATTATTTTTTATATGAAAAAAGCAACACATTTAACCTTTAATAGAAATTAAGTCAGTTAAATTTTAACTTTCTTTTAGTGTCTCAAAAACAACTAATTTTGTCCATCAATTTCTTGCACTCCCTAATTAATGAGAATGACTGATTAACGCTATTTTACTATACAAGTTGGGTGATATTATTACCCTTACTACCTTCGTTAGTTTATAATGGAAAAAAGAGGAAGGAACGAGTAAGATGGATACCCAACAACAACTTATTGAATTGAAACGTGCCATGAAAGAGACAATGGAACTCTGCCTTTTTGAATGTTATCGGTCCGTTTACCTCTATCTCAGTGGATATAGTATGAAAGAAGTTGCTAAAATAGTAGGCCATACTGGGAAAACTATCGGCGGGCATGTCTCTGCGTATCGCAAGAAAGGGCTAATCGGTCTGATTCCCGGTCGCTCTTCCGGCCGACCTCGCCGTTTGACCCCTCAACAAGAATCGACATTGGCAGAGGTAGTGTCTACGAAACTCCCTTCAAATGTTGAATTAAGCAAGTTTGCCAACTGGACATTAGAACTCATGGTTTTCTATACGCAACGGGAATGGAACGTTTCCTATTCCATCCGGGGCATGTCGATCCTTATGGAGCGATTAGGTCTCACTTGTACCCGTCCCACTTATACATTAACAAATGCGGATTCACAAAAACAACGCATCTTTGGGCAAGAGACCTTTCCTAATCTAAAAAAAGCTGATTGAAGAGAATATTGTTCATCTTCTTTTCCAGGATAAATCCATGATCCATGACTACCAATCCATTCAACCCACTTGGTTCCGAAAAGGAAAACAGTGGGTTATTCCAACTTACGGAAAACATCATGATGATAAACTCATCGCCTGTTTGAATTATGAAACCGGTGAAGTGCTCTATCAGGAGAAAGAAACGTATGATGCTGTGGTATTCCAAGGATTCCTTTCCCACGTATTGTCTCATTATCCGAGCGGAAAGATTGTTATGATTCTGGATAATGCTCGCATTCATCATGCCAAGTTGATTCAACCCCTTCCTCGAAGTGAATCGGCACGCTTGGAACTGGTCTTTCTTCCAGTTTATAGTCCGAAACTCAATTTGATTGAAGATCTATGAAAATGGTTAAAAGAAACGGTCATCAACACTGTTTTCTTCCCAAATGTTCAAATAATCATCCTGGCCGTACGTGATTTTCTTCAATGGATTGACGGTTAACGGGAACAAGTCATTGAACGGCTTTGTATTCGACTATAGAGTAATACTTTAAGCCAAATTATATAGCTTTTCTATTTTATTTAGTTTATCAATCACTTCATAAAAAACTCGCATTTTT
>JAVWJE010000074.1:9483-10508 GCA_036639135.1 Carnobacterium sp.
CACCCTAAATGAGAAAATTCTTATCAAATTATAATATTCTTCTCATAGCTCTATTAAAGCAATGAAAACGCGCTGTTATTGATGATTATTGCAAACCCTCTTTGTTTTCATTTAGAGCTTTACATGTTAGACTACAACTTGTGCTCACTTTCGGTACAGGTTTTTAATTATTAAAAGACCTGTTTATGACATTAAAAAAGCAATAATTTAATTGTTTTTATGCTCTTAAAATAATTAATTTTTTGTCTTGTGTTTGTCTGTCTATTAAAAATAATTTTAAAAAATAAAAAAAGGAGTCGGTTCTTTTGACAAAAATAAAAGTTGAAAATGTTACAAAAATTTTCGGTAAAAAGAATGATCGTGTTTTAGAACTTTTAAATCAAAATAAAACAAAACAAGAAATCCTAAAAGAAACTGGCGTTACTGTTGGTGTCAACAATGTCAGTTTTACAATTGAAGAAGGTGAAGTTTTTGTTATTATGGGATTATCTGGGAGTGGTAAATCTACTTTGGTTAGAATGCTAAACAGATTAATCGATACAACTAAAGGAAACATATACGTTGACGGTGAAAACTTATCAACGATGAGTAAGAAAGATTTACGTGAAGTAAGACGTAAGAAAATGAGTATGGTTTTCCAAAACTTCGCATTGTTTCCTCAACGTACTATTCTTGAAAATACTGAATATGGTTTAGAGATTCAAGGTATAGATAAAAAAGAAAGAGTTGAAAAGGCTACTCAGGCATTAGATAATGCTGGTCTAGGTGATTATATTCATCAATATCCTAATCAATTGTCCGGCGGAATGCAACAACGCGTTGGTTTGGCTAGAGCATTGGCAAATAATCCAGAAATTTTATTAATGGACGAAGCTTTTTCTGCTTTAGATCCACTAATTCGAAAAGAGATGCAAGATGAATTAGTTGATTTACAAGCAACAGTAAAGAAAACCATTATATTTATCACTCATGATTTGAATGAGGCTTTAAGAATTGGAGATCGTATTGCTCTAATGAAAGATGGT
>JAVWJE010000075.1:0-10282 GCA_036639135.1 Carnobacterium sp.
TTACACGCACAGTTGCCATGTTAAGCGAATTTGCTTCAGCTCTAAGCCTAGCTGATTCTGTTTATTTATGTGATATTTTCGGTTCTGCTCGTGAGCAACAAGGGAATGTTACAATTGAAGACCTAGCTTTAAAAATAGACGATGGGGCTATAATTTTAAAAGAAGATAATATGTCTCCTTTATTAGAACATCATGGTGGAGTAGCCATTTTTATGGGTGCAGGAGATGTTCAAAAGTTTGAAAATGCTTATGAAACATTGTTAAGCCATTCAGCATTAAGTAAATAAAATAAACGGTACCTATCCATGTTAGAATAGGTATCGTTTTTTATCGTAAAAAAATATAAATACTGACTTTTAGAAATTAGCTATCTTATATGTTATTTGGTAAAATAATATAGAAAAAGAAAATTAGGTTCACGAAAAATAATTAAAAGATGAAATGACATTCTCATAGAACAAATAAAAAGGAGCTTTTTTATGACTCAAAAAAATAAATTATTGTTGATTGATGGCAATAGCGTTGCTTTTAGAGCATTTTTTGCATTACATCAACAGTTAGAACGGTTTAAAAATAAAAGTGGACTTCATACGAATGCGTTATATGGCTTTCATGGTATGATAGAGAACGTTTTAACTAAAGAAAAGCCAACTCACGTCTTAGTGGCTTTTGATGCTGGGAAAACAACTTTCCGGAATCAATTTTTTGAAGAATATAAAGGTGGTCGTTCTAAAACACCTAATGAGTTTACTGAACAAATGCCTTATTTAAGAGAGCTATTAGACGGATTCGGTATTAAGCATTATGAGTTGAGTAATTATGAAGCAGATGACATTATCGGTACACTATCAGATAACGTTGATCCTGCTATTTTTGACGTAGTAATCATCTCTGGAGATCGAGATTTAACTCAATTAGCTAAGGAAAATGTGAGAGTCGATATTACTGTTAAAGGGGTTAGCGAACTAAAAGAGTATACAATCGAATCTATTGCAAATGAAATGGGTATTAAGCCCAAACAAATTATTGATTTAAAAGGGCTTGCTGGAGATGCATCAGACAACATTCCTGGTGTAACAAAAATTGGTGAAAAAACAGCTCTGAAACTTTTAAAAGAATACCACTCTGTTGAAGGAATATACGAAAATATTGATGAATTAAAAAAGAGTAAAATGAAAGAAAACTTAATTAATGAAAAAGAAACTGCTTTTTTAAGTAAACGTTTAGCAACAATTATGCTAAATACACCACTAACAATTGATGTTAATGATTTGGCTTATAATGGTCCAGATATAGAAAAGTTAATCCAATTTTATAAAGAAATGGATTTTAAATCACACTTAAGCAAATTAGATACGACTGAATACGATGCTGCAAATGAAGAAAAAAGAGAAAAAGTCTCTTATGAAATGATAACAGAAGTTACTCCTGATTTATTTACGGATAAGATGGGACTTTATCTTGAAATGTTGACTGACAATTACCACAGCTCAGAAATTGTGAGTATCGGTTGGGGAGATGAGAGCCATATTTACGTTGGAGATCCTGAAGTTATTTTAAAATCGCCACATTTTAGAGAATGGGTTCAAAATCCTGCTTTATCAAAACTAGTTTTTGATGCCAAACGGACATATGTTGCTTTAGAACGAAATGAAATAGAATTAAAAAATATTCAATTTGATATTCTTTTAGCTTCTTATATCTTGAATACCAAAGATAATAGTAAGGATTTATCAGAAGTAGCAATGGAACATGATTATTATAACGTGTCTCCAGATGAAGCCATTTATGGGAAAGGTGCGAAAATTCATATCCCAGAAGATTCATCTATCATGCAAGAACACGTTGCGTGTAAAGTAAAAGCCATTATTGTTTTAAGTAATCAACTAAAACATCATTTAGCAAAAAATGATCAAACTGAACTCTTTTATGACATGGAATTACCTTTAGCGATGGTTTTAGCAAAAATGGAGATAAGTGGGATAAAGGTTGATGCACAACGTTTAAACGAAATGAAAGTGGAATTTGCTGAAAGATTAAAAGGTATCGAAAATCGTGTTTATGAATTAGCTGGAGAAACGTTTAACTTAAATTCACCTAAACAATTGGGTGTTATTTTATTTGAAAAAATGGGCTACCCAGTAATCAAAAAAACAAAAACGGGTTACTCAACAGCTGTGGATGTTTTGGAACAATTAAGAGAACAAGCCCCAATTGTCGAAGATATTTTAGAATACCGACAAATAGCGAAGCTACAGTCCACTTATATAGAGGGGTTATTAAAAGTTATTCATGGCAAAAACGGGAAAATTCATACCAGATATATGCAAACCGTTGCCCAAACTGGACGATTAAGTTCTATAGATCCTAACCTTCAAAATATTCCTATTCGATTAGAAGAAGGACGTAAGGTAAGACAAGCCTTTGTACCGAGTCATGATGGATGGAAAATATTCGCTTCCGATTATTCACAAATAGAACTGCGTGTTTTGGCACATATTTCAGATGATGAACACTTAAAAGAAGCCTTTATCCAAGGACAAGATATTCATGCTAGTACAGCAATGAGAGTATTTGGTATTGAGAAACAAGAAGACGTTACATCAGAAATGCGTAGTCGAGCTAAGGCGGTTAACTTTGGGATAGTTTATGGAATTAGTGATTATGGTTTATCAAAAAATTTAAATATTAGCCGTAAAGAAGCTCAAATATTTATTGATACCTACTTTGTTAAATACCCAGGTGTGAAAACATATATGGAAGATATCGTCCGTGAAGCTAAAGAAAAAGGATACGTTCAAACACTATTTCATAGAAGGCGTTACTTACCTGATATTAATTCGCGTAATTTTAACTTGCGCTCATTTGCAGAAAGAACGGCTATGAATACACCTATCCAAGGAAGCGCAGCTGATATTATTAAAGTAGCTATGATTGAAATGGATAAGCGTTTGAAAACGGAAGGGTTAGAAGCTACTATGTTGTTACAAGTTCATGATGAACTAATATTTGAGGCACCAGAAGCTGAAATTCCTCTTCTTGAAAAATTAGTTGCTGAGGTAATGGAAAATGCAGTAGCTTTGAATGTTCCTTTAAAAGTGGATAGTAGTAGTGGAGATAGTTGGTATGAATCAAAATAAGAAATAGATTACTAGAAAAAAGAGGTTGAAAAAAGTGCCAGAGTTACCAGAGGTTGAAACAGTCAGGCAAGGTTTATTGAAACTTATCAAAGGAAGTACCGTTATAGGTGTAGACGTTTACTGGGACCGTATTATTTCAGGAGCTATTCATAGTGAAGATTTTGCTTCTCAATTAATAGGCAATCGTCTGTTAGATATTGATAGAAGAGGAAAATATTTATTATTTAAATTTGATCATTGGAGTATGATTTCTCATTTGAGAATGGAAGGTAAATATGAGGTTTCTGATACAAATGAGCCATTAAACAAACACACTCATGTAGTGTTTCACTTGTCTGATGGCCGAGACCTACGTTATTTAGATGTGCGTAAATTTGGGAGAATGACTTTAGTTCCAATAGGAGAAGAACTTAATGCAACAGGATTAAAAACAATTGGACCTGAACCAACTCCAGAAGCGTTTGATCTAGCTGTCTTTAGAAAAAACTTGAAACAAAAAAGCAGAGCCATTAAACCCCTTTTATTGGAGCAAAAAGTTGTTGCAGGATTAGGAAATATATATGTAGATGAAGCTTTGTTTCAAGCTAAAATTCATCCACTTAAACCAGCTAACTCATTGAAACCTAAAGAAGTAAAACAGCTTCATCAAGCAATTATTGAAGTTCTTAATAAAGCAGTGTTAGCAGGTGGGACAACGATTAGGACTTATAAAAATGCTCTGGGTGAAGCAGGGAGTTTTCAAGTTGAGTTGCATGTTTACGGCAAAACAAATGAACCATGTATTAATTGTGGTACGCCAATACAAAAAATAAAAGTAGCTCAAAGAGGAACGCATATTTGTCCAAACTGTCAAAAACTAACCCAGGAAAATAGTTTGTCTCAACTTTAGAGAAAGGGGTGACTTTTATGACATTGATTCTAGGATTAACAGGAGGCATAGCGACAGGGAAATCAACTGTAAGTAATTATTTTAAAAAATTGGGCATTCCTGTTATTGATGCAGATGTTGGTTCGAGAATAATTGTTGAGCCAGGAACGGATGGATTGAAGAAAATAGAGAAGCATTTTGGAGAAAGCATCCTTAAGCAAGATGGAGCGTTGGATAGAAAAGAATTAGGAGAAATTGTCTTTAATGACAAAATTCAACTAACAAAACTGAATGCTATTTTGGATGAACATATACGCAAATGGATGACAGAACAAATAGTTGAATCTCTTAGAAATAATCCTCCTCTGATTGTTTTAGATATTCCATTGTTATACGAGAATAACTATTTATCAGAAGTTGATTTAGTAATGGTAGTAATAACAACAAAAGATGTACAATTAAAGCGACTAATGGAACGTGATAAAGTAAGTGAAAAGTCAGCTAAGACGAGAATAACAGCCCAATTATCCATAGAGAATAAAACAAAAAAAGCTGATATTGTTATTGACAATAATAACTCAATAAGGGAAACACAAAATCAAGTTCATTCTTGGTTGACACAAAATAAACTAATTAAATGACAATAAGCAATAAAAAGAATGAACAAGTTAAGTTGTTCATTCTTTTTATTGTATTTGGATAAAATGCAGAGAAAATAAGAACTGTTTCTTTTATTTAACCTATTTGCGAGCTGTGTTATAATAAAGTTATAATAGAGCCAAATAATAATCTTTCTAAAGAAAACTATAAAAAAGGATGATGAATAGTGCAATGTCCTCGCTGTCAAAATAATGGTTCCAGAGTTGTCGATAGTCGTCCTGCAGATGATGGACGAGCTATTCGTAGAAGAAGAGAATGTGAAGCATGTAGTTTCCGATTTACAACATTTGAAAGAGTAGAACAAGCGCCACTACTCGTTATCAAGAAAAATGGAACAAGAGAAGAATTTAATCGCGGAAAAATTTTACGTGGTATCATTCGTTCATGTGAAAAACGCCCAGTTGCGGTAGAGCAAGTAGAAAGAATAGTAGATGAAGTAGAAAATAAAATTAGAAGTCTTGGGGAAAATGAAATTTCTTCAGCCATAATCGGTGAGTATATTATGGAAAAATTAATTGATGTTGATGATGTAGCATATATCCGATTTGCTAGTGTCTATCGTCAATTCAAAGACATGAGTGTTTTTTTAGCCGAGTTACAAGAGCTTGAAAAGATGAAATCTAAAAAGAAAACGGATAAACAGTGAAAGAATTAGAAAGGTGTGAAGGCATTTGAACTATCCATGGAAAAATATGAGTCCTAAAGACGGATTCATGGTCCGGCAAAATGCCCAACTTTCAGATATAGACCAAAAAGTCCTGACATTTTTGTACCAACCTTTAATTGGTTCTAATGCATACAGTCTTTATATGACATTATGGACAGAGGTTGGTGAGGAAACGTATTGGAGTAATGGGATTCTTCATTCGGAATTATTAACATTATTAAGTATTGGAATTCCTGAATTATACCAAGCTAGAATTAAGCTAGAAGCCATCGGGTTATTAAGATGTTTCCTTAAGAGTTCGCAAACAGATAAAGTGTATATTTACGAGTTGCTAGCACCTCAATCTAGTGCAACGTTCTTTAGAGATGATTTACTAAGCCTGCTTCTTCTTGAAACAGTCGGCGAACGAAAGTTTAAAGACTTGAGAAGTCGTTTTACGATTTCTTCATTTGACAAAAATGAGTACAAAGAAATCACAAAATCATTTTTAGATGTTTATCGTTTTGATGCAAATGTATTAAAACAAGAAAAAAAGATATTAAAAGAAACTATAGAATTGATAGGAGAAGATTTGCCTAAAGGTCCAACAGTTGAATCTCAAACGTTTGATTTCAAGTTTTTTTATACAGGTCTTAATAAGCATTATGTTAATCGATCAGCTATTTCAAAAGAATTAGAATCGGCTATTTTAGTTTTGCACACAATGTATGGAATCAACGAACTAGATATGCAACAATATGTTTTAGAAGCCAGTGACATCAACACAGGCAATGTTGACGAACGTAAATTAAAAAATATTGTTTATCGTCAATACCATGAAGTAAAGCAAGAAAAAGTTAAGTTAGAAGATGTAATTGAAAAAGATATACAGGCTAATCAAAATCAACATAAAAATCGTAAAGGTTATCTCCGACAACAAGGTCTAACAGATAACGAAATAAGTTTAATAGAAGCTAGTGAAGACAACAGTCCTTATGATTTTATGACTTCTATAAAAAAACAAAAAGGCGGATACGTGACAAATAATGAAGAGTGGACTTTACAAGAAATACTTAGTAAAGCTAATCTACCAACATCAGTTATTAATATAATGATTCACTATATATTAGCAATTAGAGATAATCCGATTTTTGAAAAAGGTTTAGCTTATAAAATTTCAAATGACTGGGCTCAAAACAAGGTTATTTCTCCTGAAATGGCTCTTCATAAAGTAAAAACAATGTACCAAGAAAATGCCGAAAAAATACAACAGTCACAAAAAAGACAGTATTCAAATTTTCCTGCTACTAATTACGGAAAAAGTAATAAAATAAGAACCGAGACACTTCCTGACTGGGCTAAAGATGGGAGCGTTGAAAAAACTGAAAAACCAATGAGTGAAACAGAAAAGCAAGCATTCATGGATAGATTGAAAAAAATTCAAAGCTTTGGAAAAGAAGGTGAAGAATAAATGGAAGATATGGGGAAAAATCTGACGAAGATGTTAAAAGATCGAAATTTATCTGAACAATATGAAAACCTTATTCAAGAAGTCTTAAATGACACCGATGTTCAGGAATTCCTTGAACAAAATAAGGAAACATTGACTCAAGAAGCAATAATGAAAAGCTATGCAAAACTGTATGAATTTGTTAATGAAAAGAAAAAATACCAAGAAAAAATGGGAATGATGGCTCCAGGGTATAAACCTCAATTGATTATGAACTACCATTTTATAGATGTTTCTTATGTTCCTACTACCGAATTAATTGCTAAACAAAAAGAACAAACAATTAAAAATCGCATCCATTCAATGGATATGCCCAAAGATGTTAGGAATGCAACGTTTGAACAATTTCATATAACGGATGTGCGTGCAAATGCAATTAATACAGCCTATGACTTTATTGGAGATTATTTAGAAAACCCTAAAGGGTTTCATCAAGGACTTTATTTATATGGTGCATTTGGTGTAGGAAAATCATTTTTGTTAGGAGCAATAGCTCATGAATTAGCAGAAAAAGGATATCCAACAACCCTGATGCATTTTCCTTCTTTTGCAGTAGAAATGAAACAAGCTATTGGGCAGAATACAACAGGTGAAAAATTAGAAGTTGCAAAAAAAGCTTCTATTTTGATGTTAGATGATATTGGAGCAGACTCAATGTCTAGTTGGATACGAGATGATGTTTTAGGAGTTATTTTACAATATAGAATGCAAGAACAGTTGCCAACTTTTTTTTCTTCGAATCTTGATATGAAGCAATTAGGAGAAGAACATTTAAGGGTAACACAAAGAGGGGAAGATGAGCCGTTAAAAGCTCAGCGTATTATGGAACGAATAAGATATTTGTCTAAAGAATTAGAAATGACTGGGAAAAACCGTAGACTTTCTTAAAAAAAATCTCTTTTTATTGACTTGATTTTATATGAAAAATCTGGTTTAATAGTATCAATAGATTAAATCTTTGAAAAAGACAAGAAAATAAGAAAACGTTCCATAAGAGAGGAAAAACTTAGCTGAAATTTTTCCGGATAGTCCTTATTTTTACCCCTTTTGAGTACCCCTGTGAACTATTTTTAATAGCAGAGGTCATTTAGCTAATGTTATCAGCTAAGAGTGAATTCTGTGGCATAAGCAATTTGTTTGTACCAAAATGGAATTCTGAACTTGGGTGGAACCACGACTTTGTCGTCCCTTTTATGTTAAGAAATTAGCATAAAAGGGATTTTTTTGTTTTTTGTGAGCTAAAAGAAATAAAAGGGTTAATATAAATGAATGAAATGGAGGAATAAGAGTATGTCAGAAATTAAAATTTTTTTACCTGATGGTGCAGAAAAAATAATGGCAGCAGGTGTGACAACAAAAGATGTAGCTGAGAGTATTAGTAAAGGATTAGCAAAAAAAGGGTTAGCAGGAAAATTTAATGGGGAGCTTGTGGATTATAGCCAACCATTAGAAGAAAATGGAACATTGGAAATTATTACTTCAGACCATGAAGATGCTTTGCAAATCGTCCGTCACTCGAGTGCTCACTTAATGGCGAATGCTTTAAAAAGATTGTATCCCAATATTAAATTTGGTGTTGGTCCTGCAATTGATACAGGATTTTATTATGATACAGATACAAAAACACCGATTACAGAAGAAGATTTGCCGCGTATTGAAGCAGAAATGATGGCGATTGTTAAAGAAAATAATCCGATTATTCGTAAAGAATTAACTCGTGCTGAAGCATTTGATTTATTTAAAGATGATCCTTATAAAGTAGAGTTGATTACAGGATTGCCTGAAAACGAAAAAATTACTGTATATACTCAAGGAGATTTTGTCGATTTGTGTCGTGGAGTTCATGTTCCATCTACCGGCAGAATACAAGTCTTTAAACTGTTATCACTTGCAGGAGCTTATTGGAGAGGTAATTCAGATAATAAAATGATGCAACGGATCTATGGAACAGCTTTCTTTGATAAAAAAGACTTGAAAGAATTTATAAAAATGCGTGAAGAAGCTAAGCTACGTGATCATCGTAAATTAGGAAAAGAATTAGATTTATTTATGATTTCACCCGAAGTAGGTTCTGGATTACCATTTTGGTTACCAAAAGGAGCAACAATTCGTCGTATAATTGAACGTTACATCGTAGATCGTGAAATTAGTTTAGGTTATCAACATGTCTACACTCCTATTATGGCAGATGTAAATTTATATAAAACTTCTGGGCACTGGGATCACTACCATGATGATATGTTTCCGCCGATGGATATGGGCGATGGAGAAATGCTCGTATTGCGTCCAATGAACTGCCCGCACCATATGATGGTTTATAAGAATGATATTCATAGTTACCGTGAATTGCCTATCAGAATTGCGGAACTAGGACAAATGCATCGTTATGAAAAGAGTGGCGCGCTTTCTGGTTTACAGCGTGTACGAGAAATGACTTTAAACGATGGACACACATTTGTGAGACCTGATCAAATACAAGAAGAGTTCTTACGTACAATTGAATTAATGTTAGCTGTTTATGAAGACTTTAATATTACGGATTATCGTTTTCGTTTAAGTTATAGAGATCCTAATAATACAGATAAGTATTTTGATGATGATGCAATGTGGGAAAAAGCTCAAAAAATGATTAAAGATGCAATGGATGAAAAACAATTAGATTATTTTGAAGCTGAAGGGGAAGCAGCATTTTATGGTCCCAAACTAGATGTATTAGTTAAGACAGCTATTGGAATTGAAGAAACACTTTCTACTATTCAATTAGACTTTTTGTTACCTGAAAGATTTGATCTAACTTATGTTGGAGAAGATGGAGAAAACTCCCATCGTCCTGTTGTTATTCACCGTGGAATTGTTTCAACAATGGAACGGTTTGTTGCTTATTTAATAGAAGAATATAAAGGAGCTTTCCCTACATGGTTAGCACCTGTTCAAGCAACTATTATTCCAGTTAACTTAGAACTTCATACAGATTATGCTTATGACATTAAAAATAAAATGGAATTAATGGGTATGCGTGTTGAAGTGGATGAGCGCAATGAAAAAATGGGCTATAAAATTCGTGCTTCTCAAACACAAAAGATTCCTTATCAGTTGGTTATCGGCGATGATGAAATGACAAATTCGACAGTTGCTGTTCGTAAATATGGTGAAAAAACAACTGAAGTACTTGATTTAAAAGAGTATTTAGAAAAAACAAAAAGTGAAATCGAACAATTTAGTCGTTAATAGTTTACAAGTAGAATAAATCATGGTACAATTAAAAAGTTGAGAAAACAAAGCAGGAGCCCTCGCTTCTCGCCTTAGCTGACTAAACGTCTCTGGGCTAGATATAAACGATGATAACTTACGCACGTCGTAAGTTGGAAATTATTTATAGGCGAGTTCATTGTGAACTCGCCTATTTTTCTGCTGTTCTTTCTCTCAAATCTAATGGAGGTGTATGACCATAGCAAAAG
>JAVWJE010000076.1:0-10095 GCA_036639135.1 Carnobacterium sp.
GTTCCTACTGCAAAGCCTGTAGTGGACTTTCACCACCAAGTTATCACCCATGCCGAGCGCACTAAAAAAAGAGAGAAGGAATTGACCCCTTCTCTCTCAAAAATGTTGTGCTATCTGATTTTTTTATTTATTAAATTTTCTACGGTTTTTAAGCTCTACTGTACCAGGTATGTTATCTCTTAATCTCTTTTTGTCGCCTTTATTCATATCTAAATCATTTATAAAGTCCATATCGTCATTGTCTAAAGAGAAATCAAAAATGTCGGCATTTTCTCTAATCCGATCTTTGTGACTAGATTTTGGAATTGGGATTGTTCCTCTTTGAACGGCCCAACGCAAAGCAATTTGTTCAGGTGTCTTATTGTGTTTTTTTGCTAAAGTCATCATTCTATTTTCTTTACTAATATTTCCTTTTTTGATTGGACTATAAGCCATTGAAACAATGTTTTCACTGTCACAATAATCATTTGTCTCTTGTCCACTTTTACCTGGATACATTTCAAATTGATTTACTGCTGGCCTTACTTTAACTTCTTCTAATAAAGGAACTAAATCAGCACGCTTAAAGTTGGATACGCCAATTGAACGCACTCGTCCCGACTCATAAATAGATTCTAAAGCACGCCATGTGTCTAAATTCACTGCATCATCTTTATCTGGCCAATGGATCAATAATAAATCAACATACTGTTGGTTTAATCGATTTAAACTTTGTTCAAAAGATTGGATGGCTTGATCAAATCCCATATCTGTTTTCCATATTTTAGTTGTCAAAAATATATCGTTACGGGAAACCCCTGCGTTAATTGCTCGATTAATTCCTTTTCCGATATCTTCTTCGTTATCATAGAAAGAAGCTGTATCAATTAAACGATAACCATTGGTGATGGCATAAAATACTGCATCTTCTGCTTCTTGACTCATCATTCCACTGGTTCCTAATCCAATTCCTGGAATGGTATAACCATTATTTAGCGGTGTTCTGTCTAATAAACTTTCAACCATAATGATCCCTCTCTTCTTTTATACTACCTTCATTTTAACGAAGTCACGACAAAAACTCAAAAGAAAACACTTACAATTTTTAACAATGTAAAAAAACCTTCTCATTTTAATGAGAAAGATTTTCTTACTGTACTTTATTTATTTTGTTAATCTAATGTAACAACTACCACTTCAGGACGGTTATTAAAACGGAATGGGAAAGTTGAGTTTCCAATACCTCGACTAACAATCATCCGATTACCAGGCATTTCTGGTTCATAGTAAACACCATCTGTATATTTAGGAAGATTTCCTTGTCCAGGAGAAAAAAGTCCCCCAATAAAAGGGAGCCTAATTTGACCACCATGAGCATGTCCACTAAAAATTAAATCCGGTGCTCTATTTAAATCCATCAAATAGTCTTCGAATAATTCTGGATGGTGAGCTAATAATATCTTTGGTTGTTGCTGCATGCCTTCTGTTAAAGAAATTCCTCTAAGTATTGGCCTAGGTGCTCGATCGAAATCTTCTTTTTCAGATAAACCCATTAAAACAAATCCATCTTTTTCAAATTCTATCCATTCTGCTTCATCGATTAAAACTCTTACCCCAGCTGTCGTTAAAATGTCTTCCCATTCTTGAAGGTAGTTTCCTTTCGCATCATGGTTACCCGTTACAGCATAAGTTGGTGCAATAGAGACTAATGACTGAGCGAAATTTTGTAATTTTTTTTCTGGAAAAGGTCCTCTTACATCAACTAAATCTCCGGTTAAGACAATCAAGTCAGGTTTTTGTAATTCAACTATTTTTATTAATTGCACCATAGATACACCTTGTTTAGGCAAATGCAAATCAGATAGCTGGACAATTTTTTTCCCTTTTATACCTTCACCTGAGTTCGGTAATCTAATATGAAAATGTTTTACTTGTATCCATTTATTTTGACTAACAAGATATAAACCTAACAAAATAAGTAAGCTTAAAAAGATCAACACACTGCTCCATCCTGACATAAAAATTCCTCCAAATACTAAAAACTTTTTCTTTTTTTCATCTAAAATAAGTCTGCTTTCAATGCTATTTACACGTTGACTTATTGCTGTAATTTTATTTTACCATAGATTCAAATGGAAAGCGTTTTTATCTGTACTATGCTATACTAAAAAAAAGAGAGGTGATAACAAATGGATAATCCAGGTATGGGTAAAGGAAACGAAAATACGGTTCGTGATGCAGCAGCGTTAAGAAGTTTTGTAGATGATGAGAATCTAGAAGAGTTATCAGAAGAAGAACTTGATAAAGAAACTACAGAAGAACCTAATCCAGAAGACTTTAAACCTTTCAAGAAACCAGATAAACTGAAAAAAATGAAGAAAGACACACCCGCTGAAGATAAAAAAACGAAATAGAACAAAACAAAATCCGCACTTTTTCATTTAAAAAAGCGCGGATTTTTCTATTTTCCAAGGATTAAGTCTCAGTGAAATCGAGCTCATCTCTTTGAGCTATAATCTAGTCATTTGTCTTAGAGGACATTTTAAAAAAAATGTTTCGATACGGGCGAGCTCTTAATAGAGTAAGAATTAAAACATTCAATTGAGTCTCAATAATGCCACTCAAACAGCCTAATCTCTAGACCTAAACAATTCTTTAGATTCCGGGCCAGAAAAAAAGGTTCCTATCATGACAGCGTAATAAATACTACTAAAGTTAGATTAGTAACTTTAACATTTTTGCAAAAAAACATCAGTCAATACTCCAGATTTTTGCGTTTTATTTTAGATTTAGCTGTGGTACTTTTTTTCAATTTCTGAAAACAACTTAACTTCTCTTTCTAATTGATTGGCTGCTAGATTGGGACGAATCAAATGGGATGTTTTAGAAGTTTGATACGCATTAACCAAACCAAAGAGCATTCTTTCTTTTGTCGATTTTCTTTTTTTGTAAGCGTAAACAATTCCTGCACAACCAGCTTCGTTCATGCCCCAATTGTAACTTTTATTCGCATCGTCCTTATTTTCATATTGGTAAACTTCATTTTTATCGGTTATGAAAGTAACTAGTTCATCATTTTTAGTTACAGCAACACTTTTCAAACCAAAAGTTGTCCACTTTAGGGCTAGATCTTCCATTTCTTTTTTTGTATTTGCAGGCATGTCAAGAAATGCTGCTGATTCATCATACTTTACTATTAATAGATCTACTCCCTTTAAGCAAGTTGGAAGGTTTTCCATTTTTGTAATGGAGACGGATACTAGGATTAAAGGAATTTTATATTTCGTTTTAAAAGAAATTAACAACTCTAAGGTTTCTTTAGGCAGGTTTAAATCTGCAACTATATATTCGGCTTCTTTTAACAGAGAAAAGTGTTTCGTTAACCACTTTGGTGTCATATAATTGTATATGGACATATCTGTTAAATTGAATTCTATAGCTCCATTTACATCTAATACTTCAACAAATGCACCTGTTGAGCCGTTGTCTATAATGTCTACTTTAGAAACATCCATGAAATGAGCTGAATGTTCTTTAATTTGTTGCCAGCAAGCATCGTTACCTGCAATAGATAGAAGAGTTGGTTCAATACCCAGACGGCCTAAATTTTCGGCTACGTTTCGAGCGCACCCTCCGATTGTAACCCGTTCTTTCATGTCAGTTGTTCTTCCCATAGTGAGCGGTTCATTTAGCATGTAACGTCTATCAATATTAGCTGCTCCAATGCAAATAATGGGCTTTTTTTCTACAAGAATATAAGCTTTCCCTACAAGGTAATCTTTTTTTACTAATCCGGAAATAAGGTTTGCAACGCTAGATCGCGATAACCCAATGTCATCAGCTAATTCTTGTTGGCCAACATATGGGTTTTTTTTAATTGCCGCTAAAATTATCTTTTCCTTCTCGTTTAGAACCATATTACTCCTCTTTCTAGATAAAAAACCTCATTTATTTAACTGCTATTTTATCTTTTTTTCACGTGCAGTGTCAATAGTAAACGTTAGTACAGTTATATTTGGTATCTAATTAAGTCCAAAAAAAGTCCTTCTACATCATTGTAGCGGACTTTTTCTTCTAATTTTTTAAAATAAGCCTTTGGTATTGTTTACATCTAACGTAAATAGTACACCATTTCCAGGTTTTTCTATCTCCATTGCATGACTAATTGAGGCTACAATCGCATCTGTTGTTTGTGTTTCAGATAAAATTAAGATAATCTCTTTTTCTGGTTCAATATCCATTGAAAATAGTTTACTGCTTTCGTGGCTACCAGCTCCACGGCCACTGATGACAGTTCCGCCTTGAGAACCTGCCTCAACAGCTGCTGCAATAACGTCCTCAGCTTCTCCAGAATCCACAATCGTAAAAATGGCTTTATACATAACTTGATCAACCTTTCTGCTAATGGCATTTTGTAAATAGACACAGTCTTTATTGCCTAAAAGATTAGCAATCGGAACAGTAAACACAATTCCTTGATTCCGTTTGTCTAAATGTAACTTTTTAGTAAAATCTTCAAGCGCTTCTTTTACAACTTCTTTACCAGCTACTAAAATAACAATTTCTTTTCGAACATCGTCTAGCCCTAATAATCTAAGAACTTGATTGTTAATTGTTCCATGTCCATAAAAAATAGTGCCTCCTGAAATTCCATTTTGCTTGCCTATTTTCAACACCTTGCTGCCTCTACCGTCATTCACGATTACGCACATGATTTCATAATCCATTCCAAGAATGACATCACTTTTTATTTCCATTTTTTTGAAGTCCGCCCTTTCTAGATTTCAATTTAAAGATTAAGCCCAGTAACTGCAGCATAATAATCGGCATCATCGCAACCATTGCGATCATTCCAAAACCGTCCATTAATACGTCAGCTCCTTCGATTGCTTGAGCTGCTCCTTGCACAAAAGCTAAGATAAACGTTGCCGTCATTGGACCTGAAGCGACACCACCGGCATCAAAGGCCATCCCTACAAACATTTTGGGTACAACATACGTTAAACCAATAGCCAATAAATATCCCGGAAGAAGCATATGCCATAGCAATAAATTTGGAACTAATATCCGAACCATTGACAACAGGACTGCTGTACCAACTCCAAGTGACAGGGCTAATAAAATAACTTTTCGTTTAACATAACCTTGAGTTACGTCTTCAATTTGGTGAGTCAAAACGTATACTGCTGGCTCCGCCAAGATTGTTACCAATCCTAACACAAAAGAAATGATGATCAAATAAATTGGGTTATCTAATGAAGCAACGGTATAGCCAATAACCGTGCCAACTTCCATAAATCCAACATTAACACCCACTAGAAATAAAACTAATCCGATAAAAACGTAGACCACACCTTTTAAAATTTTTGCCAGTCTCTTTTTAGGCAATTTCAAAAAGAAATAATGATAGCCCATAAAAATGGCTAGTATGGGAAACAGTGCCATAAAGATTTCTTTTGAAATAGTTGGAATCGTTGTTAAAAATGATTGAAGAACAGAAATTGTTCCATTTCCACCTACATCTAAAGAACCTTGTATTTCTTTATCTCCTCCAAAGATATTCATCAACATTACCGCAATAATAGCACCGGATGAAGCAATTCCTACTAATCCAAAACTATCTTCTTTTGATGACTTTCCGGCTTTCTTTAAAGAGGAAACACCCAAAGCAAGTGCCAACATAAAGGGAACCGTTAAAGCCCCTGTTGTCGCACCTGATGCATCAAACGCGATTGATAAGAACTCATCTGATGTGAATAAAGACAATATAAAAATCACGAGATAGATACCTGTTAACATTTTATGCAAGGGAAAATTAAATACAATTCTAAGTAAACCGATTGTAATCATCAGCGCGATTCCCATTGATACGTTAATTAGGATGCTCTGACTCGAAATCACACCACCCGTTACTTCGGCAATTTGGTTACCTAAAATATGCAAATCAGGTTCTGCTATAGAAATAAAGAATCCTAAAGCTAACCCAGCAATAACGACTACCCAAATCTTATTGCTTTTAGCGACCCCTTTTCCTAATTGAGATCCTATCGGGGTAATCCCAATATCTGTTCCCAATAAAAAGATAGCTAAACCCACAACAATACATAAGGCTCCTAATAAAAATTTAATTAATAAGTTTGTTTCTAATGGTGCAATCGTCAGGTGTAAAACAAGTACAATCGCTACAATTGGTGAAACCGCTAATAAAACTTCTTTCAATTTCTCTGTTAAACTATTCAAACGACAAACAATCCCTTTCTTTTTACTTTACAAAAATGATTCTTCTTCTTTTGTGGTAAACCAATTTTTTTAGTCTCATTATATAGTGTACCATATTAAATGGTTTACGATTCATGATACGTCTTTTCTTTAGGCAAATATAATTTAAAAATAAGGAAAATTTCAATAAACGGAAGGTTTTTTTTAGTACCTTTTGGTTAAAAGGGGTCACTCGCTTTTTAGGTCTTCGAATAGCTTACAAAAAAATAAGCTTGATTTTCAGTTAAGAAAACCAAGCTCACTCATTTGTTTAGGATACTAAGTTATCCAAAAAAGATAAAGTTCTATTTATTTTGTTCTTTTTCTACTTTTGTTTCTACTTTTTCAAGTTGACGTTTAGCAAAATCACGTCCGCCGATACCGAATGAGATAGCGAAGGCAACTGAAAGTCCTCCAAGAATCAATAAGAAAGCAAAGTTAACAATACTTGTAGCAAACTTTAATTGGTCTAATCCCATGAAGACTGCCATCACGATTAAGATATATTTGATAATATTACCTGACAAACGACTACCTGTTGTTTGAGTAATAAAGTTACCTAATAATGATCCACCAATTAAACCAATAGCTAAAATAAGCAAGGCACTAATAACTAATGGCAAGTAAGCAATTACTGCTGTACCAATTGTATTTAATACTTTTAAGTTTAAAACGTTCAAAGCTTCAACAACAAAGAATACGATTAAAATAGCTTGAACGACTTGTCCGATAACTTTAGCTAGATCAAATGGTGTAGTCATTGAACCAGGAGTTTTAAGGTATTTATTTAATTTATTGATACCTGTTCCTTGTAATAAACCTGAGATTAAATCTCCAACAAACTTAGCTAAAACAACGCCTACTCCAATTAAAATAACGGCTACTATTACGTTTGGAATAGCTGCTAATACTTGGTTTAATACCATAACAATTGGTTCTGAAATACTTTTTATTTGCAATGTTTCAAGTGCTACTGTAATGATTGGTACTAAAATAATGATGTAAACAACGTTTGCCAATACTTTAGCAATCGTCATTTTTTGTGATACAGAAGGAGTTGCTTCGTTAGCAACGTCATCCGAGCTTGTTAGTTTAGTAATCCACTTATCAATATTTAACGTAATCAATAGGTTATATACTAAATTTTTAACAAAACGTCCTACGAAAATTCCGATTGCTAGAATAACTGCTGCTGCGAATAATTTCGGAATGAATGATAACACTGAATCCAGCATATTTGTGATTGGAGTTGCAATTGCGTTTAAGCCTAACATACCTAATACTCCAGGTAAGAAGATTAGCCATACCAAGTAATAAAGTACTTTCCCGATAGAATCAATGGTATTATTTGCTTGTTCGTCTGAGTTCGTCAAGCCCCATTTTGTTAACAAACGGTTGAATCCAACTGCCTTTAATCCTTTTTGCGCTCCTTTGCGAACTGCAATAGCAACAATCCATGCGACAACTAATAATGCGATGGCTCCTAACAAAGTGGGTAAAAAGCCCATAAACGAATTGAATCCTGTACTAACTGAATTTGTAAAGTCGTTCATACATAACATCTCCTCTTTTTTTATTTTTGTGAACTCTTTATGACTTTTAGTATAACCTATGACTATCTTTTTATAAAACAATAACCCTTTTTTTTAGACATTTTCTTATTTTCATTGGTAAATAATTGCTATTGTTGTAAGAAAACAAGGCTATCTTTTTTTATTCTATCTATTAATAGACTTATTAATAGACTTACGAATTTGACAAGTTGACTTACTTCCAAGAGATTGCTATCTTTATTTATATACTTTTTTTAAAAAAATTGATATTAAGTTAAGAATAAACTAGAAAGAAGGAAAGATATGCCTCAAGAAAATAAACTCGGAACTGAAAATATTTCTTCCTTATTGCTTGAATTTTCCATACCAGCAGTCATTGGCATGTTCGTTAATGCTATTTACAACATCGTAGACAGAATCTTTATTGGGAATGCTCCAGGACTTGGATCTTTGGGCTTAGCGGCAGCTTCAATAACTTACCCGATTACATTAGTCATGATTGCCTTTGGTTTATTAGTAGGTGTAGGAGGAGCTACCCGTTTTTCAATTAGTTTGGGTAGAAAAGAAACCACAAAAGCTCAACATTATTTAGGAAACGGCGTTAGTTTAGCTATCCTTGCAGGTCTACTGTTTACTGTTTTAGGAAACCTATTCTTAGAACCTATTTTAAGAAATATTGGAGCTAGTGATGCCGTCTTACCTTTTGCTTCTGAATATCTTAGCATTATTTTATTTGGAGCTGTTTTCCAGTGTTTAGCCATGTGTATGAATAACTTTTCCAGAGCAGATGGTAACCCTCGTATCTCAATGATTAGTATGATGATAGGTGCTGGTTTTAACATCATCTTTGACTACATTTTAATCATTCAATTAGGTTGGGGTATGAAAGGTGCTGCTTACGCAACTATTGGAGGTCAGTTTTTGTCTGTTATTTGGCAACTAACTTACTTCACTGGAAAACGTAGTAATGTCCGTTTAACTTTAAAAAACATGAAATTAAAATTAACTTATGTAAAAGAAATCTTAACGACCGGTATCCCAGCTTTCTTACTTCAGATTGCCAATAGTATTTTAAATGTCATTATTAATGCGACTTTAGTTAAGTATGGTGGTGACGTAGCTATCTCAGTTGCCGGTATTATTACAAGTGCTGCTACGTTGATTATTATGATGATCTCTGGCTTAACTCAAGGCCTACAGCCTATCATTAGTTACAACTCTGGAGCAGGCCATATTAACCGAGTAAAAGAGGCGCTTAAGCTAGCCAGCATTGCTGCATTTATTATCACTACTTCAGGATTTTTAGTGATTCAATTCTTCCCAGAGTTTGTGGTGACTCTTTTCAATCAAGAGTCAGCGGTTGTTGCACTTGGTATTAAAGCTATTCGTATTTGGACTATTGGTTTCCCATTAGTCGGTTTACAAATTGTATGGTCTAACTATTTCCAAGCAGTTGGAGAAGTTCGTTTAGCAAGTTTCTTAAATCTTGCTCGTCAATTAATTTTCCTTACTCCTCTTATCTTAATTTTGTCTTCAATATTTGGATTGTACGGTGTTTATGCTGCTGTTCCATTAGCTGACGTAATAGCATTTTTCGTTTCTTTTTATTTTATTAAAAAGAATTTACCAAATGAAAGAAAGAAATTGCTTTAATTTTTGAAGTTGTCTATCCATTTGACTATCTGAGAGTTTTTTAAATCTCTATAACGTATTCTTTAGAGCTAGATAAGTTAAACTTTGAATATAGTCCATTTATCCATTTTAGTGAATAAATTACAAAAAAACGAAGCGATTTTTATTTAACGAAATTTCTAACAAAGAAGAGGAAAAGATTAAAACGTTTCATGGATTTATTGAATATTTTGCTTGTGTGTATTATCATTAGGTACTAACTAAAGTGACTAGTTCAAAAATGAATACGATGGTGAGGGGATAAATAAATGTATAAAATAATTGCTCTTGATGTTAATGGCACATTGCTAACAGATAAAAAAAAATTAACAACTGAAGTAATCGAAGCGGTTAAGAATGCCCATAGAGCTGGTGTGAAGATTGTCCTTTGTACGGAGCGTTCTTATGACGGTATTGTTAAGGTTGTTCACGATATAGGAAACCAATTTATTGACTATGCCATTTGTTTTAACGGTGCCTTAGTAAAAGATGCTAAAACACATACGATTCTTTCTCGGGTAAATTTAACAAAAGAAGACTTATCTTACCTGTATCTCTTAAGTGAACGTACTGGTTGTTCTGTTCATTTCGATGACGAGCACTCAATCTATACACCTAACCAACACATTGGTAA
>JAVWJE010000077.1:0-9977 GCA_036639135.1 Carnobacterium sp.
AATTTATAGAAAGGAGCAATAAATGGAGTTGAACAAAAAGAACGTACTATTGGGTATATTGGCTTTTGTGGTCATTGCGATAATTGGTGTCAGCTTTACTCTTATAACCGGAGAATTGCAGTCCACCATTAAACAGAGTAATTCTACTGAAATAAGCGGAAGTACGCAAGAAAAAAGCAGTGAAAGTGAATCAACCAGTCCAGTTATTAACCCATTAACAGGTAAAAATGAAGAAGAAAAAAACGTTGATTTTACAAATGAAACGGAAGAAAAAGCCAGTATTGTTGATAATGAGCTAGATTATTGGAATAAGACTGAAGCTTTTTTTACAGCACTTTTCACTTACAATCAAACCAGCTTTTTAAGCCGATTTGATGGATTAGAAAAATATGCTACAGCTTCAGTTGTGGAACAAATGAAAGGCACCAATCCTGAAGAACCTAAAGTGACTATTGAAAGTAAAATTTCTGACTACAAATTTTACAGAAACCAACGAGCTGAAGGTATTGAGGGAATCGCTACTATGGAAGTTCGACTAATGTATCAAGGACAAATTCAATTAAGTAAGTTTGTGTACACTGTAAAGTATGATCCAGAAACGAAAAAAATAACTGAAGCAGTACCTTTGCCTTTGGAGCAGTCAGGAAGCTTAGGGTAAAGTAAAAGGCGACTAACGATTAATAAAAGGGACGTGGGAAGATGTACGACAACAACAAGCAGGTAGAAAACACTAAACAAGAACCAAAAAAAATTAAGTACAGCACGCAATGGGAGTATCAAAAGGCAAACCTTCAGGTAGCCTTAATTGTGATGTGGCGCATTCACAATAAAAAATATACAGTGGGGTCAAAAATTTTCTTTGAAGAAATTGAAGAACACATTGAAGGGGTCAAAAATAAAAAAGAGCCCTTCAGAATGGGATTGATGTTTTTAGAAGGTGCTGGAATAGCAGTAGATGGCATTATCGTAACGGATAAAGTTTCACCTAACCTGCTACAAAGGTATGGAATTACCAATGAGTAGTGAAAAACCCTATTTTAATCCCTCTTTAATGTCTAATACGAACGAAATTGAAGAAAAAAAGGCGGAAAAAAAGCCAAAAAAAGAAAAAAAGGTAAAAAAAGAAAAAGAAGTAAATACTAGAAGCATACGCTTCGCACGTAGGACGGTAGGTAATTGGCTATCGTTCTTTTTTTTCACCCTTTTTATTATTCAGTCAGTCGTTTTAATCATGTATTTCAACAGATTAGACATTATAGCAGATGTAGCAAATTCAAAGAAAATAGACCCCACAGAGATCGTAACAGATGTTCAAAAAACAGTTTTACAAGCCGACCAAATTAAATATGAAGGTCAAAATTTCTTAGAAACGCTGATTAATTACTCTGTCGATACAGACAAACAAAAAGAGCGTGAAGAAAAATTAACTAGTTATTTACCAGCTGGAATGCGAGTGAATGAGTTAGGTATACGAGATTCAAAATTTGATCGTGTTCTGAATAACGTTAATTTTGTGAAGCTGAAAGAAGATAAGTCAATTGAGCTGGAAAATGCGTATTTATTGTACTACGACATTTCTTTTACTGAAAATAGTCAGCTTACCAGGGCGCAAGTGATTGTACCAGTTCAATATAAAAATCAAAAGCTAACGGTTCTAAATAAATTGTCATTAACTAATTTAACAGTAGTTGAACATGACGAGCAGGCGTTAATTGATTATAAGCAAGAACGTTTTTTCAGTAAAGGTACAGCTGTAACGACTGAAGAAGAAACAAAGATACAAAATTTCTTAAATCAATTTTTTGAACTATACGTGACAAATGATTCCAAACTAGAGCTTATTTCAAACGTACAGGGATTGTCTGATGGTGAATTGATTGAGGTAACGTTAAAAAATGCAGTAAAAACAAAAAATGATATGTACCTGGTAGAGGGAACGTATTCTTTCAAGTATGGGGAAGGCGCAAGCTTTGACTCATTCTTTTCAATAGAACTTAAACAAAACAAAGACAGTTACTTTGTCACAAAATTTAACGAATAAATGGAGGAATAAAAAATGGGATTTGATTTAAAACCTTTATGGGATAACGTTTCCACACAAGTGATTTTTTTATTATGTATCGTTGGTGTATGTATGCTGATAGGTACGATTGTAACACAAGGTTTTGCTAGAGGGATTATGGCAGTGATACTAATTTTTGTAATAGTAATGCTAATCATCATGCTTAACGATGTTGAAGTTATCGGCGGTAAGTTAAAAGATATAATCATTAAGCCAGCTGGTACCGCAATTTTTCCAATGAAAATAGGCTATTGGAGGTTTTAACATGGAATACAATTACACAAGAGAATTTAACCAACCTATAAAATTTTATACGTTTCCTAATGGTACTGCGATACCATATGCTAAAAACGGAGTGCGATTGGATTATCTTGTTTTAACTGGTGTATTGATAGTTGTAGGATTCGTTATTTTTCTAATCTCACTCTACACCAAAATTAATTTTGTTCAATCTGTTTATAAAAATGGTTGGTTGATAATCCTTGTGGGAATAGGCGTCCTTGTTTGGGCGCTTTTTTCTTTAAAATGGGATAACAAAAATTTTATTGATTACTGTATTGGAAGGGCTGGATATAAGGCACGTAAAGCCACAAAATATGAACATGGTCACATTGTGCCACAAATTAATAAAATCCACTATCGCCCAATTAAGAGGGGGAGACCATGCAAAAAGTAAAACAGACCAAAAGTAAAAAAGCAGAGTTTCCAATAAAAGAGTATACTAAAAACTTTATCTTTACAGAGTCAACAATGCTAAGTGATGGTGAAGTGTATGTCGGCTATCATATTGGGCGACAAACCTATCCATTAAATGATTATACGTTCTTTGAGGATTATATTGATGAAGGAAAAGGCATGTTTGAACATGACGAGTATGAGTATCATTTATTTAACATTCCAACTCAATTTGATGTAAAAGAACACATTGACCAAACAATTGAACACATCGTACATGGTGAATTTAAAGATTTGGGCGAAATTCACTTTAAAAAAGCAGGTAAAATCTTAGAAACTGAAGTCCAAATGAATGAGTATAATACCTATTTACTAGTTAAATTATCCACGCCAATGCAGGTTGTTGATCCTTTAGAATACTTTGAATTATTCAAGGAAGTGGCAGGCAATCTAATCTCTAAAATGACTGGAATAAATAAGAATACTCAAGTTTTACTCTCTTATTACAGGAGAAAGGAAGAACAATTTTTTGATGATTTACTCAACCATAAACAAGCAAGACGTATGACTGAAGAAGAAATCGAAAAAATCACGTATTATCACTTTCATAGGGCGCAGAAACAGCTACCTAGTCGTTCTATTAATTCCTTAGAAATGTGTGAGGGTGAAATTGAGAATCACGAAGGCTATTTAACAATAAAACAACTGGAACAAACCCATTATATTGCATTTCTAAGCATAATAGACTTACCAGCGAGCGCATTTGCTACAGCTGTCGTCCAGCGGTTGCAAGATACCGTTTCATTTACACTGGAAACTCAAATTCGGTTGCGTTTTGACCATGAGAAGAAAGATAAAAACAAGGTTTACAAAATGCGTAAGAGGATTTACGAGCAAGATAAAGAGCTAGATACGACAGACGCCATTTTAGATGAAGACGAGGTTATCTTGTATGGTGAGGAACGATTAAATGATTTGAATAAAACGCTAAAAAGCAAGGACAGGAGATTGTGCAGGGCGTCTCTTCAGTTTGTTGTGAGTGCTACATCTAAAGAAGAATTAGAAGAAAAAATAAAAGACTTGAATTTTTCATTAGAAACAACTGATTACAAATTGTATCGTTCTATGGTTGACCAATTAACGCTTTTTAACCAGTCTTTACTAGGCAGTGCCTACTCATTTAAAAGTTATGAACAAACGCTCACAACAGGCTATATAGCTGATTTAGGACTGGATTTAGATAAAAAGGTAGGAAATAAATATGGTATGCCTTTAGGTCGAGTGATTACAACTAAGAAATTTGCTTCAGTTCACCAAGCGTTAGAATTTGCGAGTAATATTGTATGGTTCTTTCCTAACCTAACAAAGCGTTCTATCAAAGGCAGTATGCACACAAATGGAAATACGCTAATTGTAGGACCACCTGGAAAAGGGAAATCCGTTTTAGTGAAGTACATTTTTTTGTGGTTAACATTTTTAGGACAGAAAATTTTATATGTTGATCCAAAAAATGAGACTGAAATCTTTTTCAAAAAGGCACTGGAAAAATATGGTCACATTCCCGAATTTGCAGAAATGTACAGACGTATCAATTTTCTTTCCCTATCGGATAAAGAAGAATTTAGGGGAATGTTAGACCCACTCATATTTTTACCACTGGAAGACGCCATACAAACCGCTATATCCACGCTTTCCTCATTAGCAGAGATATGGAAAGATTCACGTACAGAAGTTCGGAAACGAGCAATTATCATTGACTGCGTGAATGAAATTGCGGAATCAAAACAACCACATAATTTAACCAGGGTTGTTAATTTAATTGCAACAAAAGATGAAGAACTAGGAAAAATTCTGAAAAGCTTCAATATCGGATTAGGCAAGGTATTACTTGGGAATGATGATAGCACCGCTATTAATTTCAGACATCAAATTAATGTCTTAGGAATCCAGGGTTTAATGGTACCTACAAAAGAAGAACGTAAAAACTCTAATAAGCCTTTATCACCTGAACAAGTGGCAAGCACTGCGATTATGGAGAATATTACCAAGCTGACAAACGTATTTTCTACGAACAAAGATGAAGACGCCGCGATTATTTATGATGAAGCGAAGTTTATTGAAGATACGCCCCAGGGAGCGCATAACATCGATCAAGATTTGCGTAAAGGTAGAGCGAACGGAACAGATATTTACCTCGTTACTCAAAGTTTTTCAGACTATGACACTCCTAGTAAAAAGGAATTAATTTCCTATAAATTTGCCTTTCGACCAGACCAAAAAGAAGCACAAACAAAAATATTAGAATTTTTTGGTATGAACACGAATAAAGGCAATATGGAGCTGATAGATAGCTTGAAATTTGGGACGTGCCTATTTCAAGACCACTTAGGACGCAATCAAGCGATAGCTATTGACGTTCTATTTGATTATTGGCTCATGGCTATATCGTCAACAAACAGGGATAGCGAGCACGTACAAAAGGCGTTAGAAATGGAACAAGCATAATGAACGAGGGAGGTAGCTAATCATGCAAAATAAAAATAAATGGAAGAAACGTGTAATTCTTTTGTTTACGTGCTTTTTTCTTCTATTTGGCTTTAGTGGTATCAGTAGAGCTGAACCTAGCGCAGATAACCCCGATGTTAACGTAGAAGCACCTACAGATGACACAGACGTCATTTACGAACGATATAAAGACAATTCCTTTGAACTGATGACAAAAGAAGGTAGAGGTATCGTGGCTAGTATTTCAGCTGGAATAAAGAGCTTTTTTTGGTCAGGAGTTGTTGGGATTGGGAAATTCAATGCCGAAATGGTTCGTTTCATGTTCGGGTTGGATATTGTGACGCCAGTAAAAGAACCCATACAGTCTTTGACCGCTGGAATAGCCAAGAATATGACGTCACTTGCTAGTACAATTGGAATTTGTATCGTGGCGCTGGTGATGTTACTAAAATATTTTGGAGAACAACGATACAAACAAATTTTCAGAGTTTTTTTTATGACGATAGCTATTTTTACAGGGTTAAGCATATTGTCAGATGGTCGTGCGAATGATACAGCATTTACTAAATTAATGGATATTGATAGTGCGGTAGAAGCTAAATTTGTTAGTATTAATCCAGTTTTTGGTGGAAACAGCATAGAAGACAAAGATAAAAATGAAGCTTCAGCTTCAGATAAATTAAAAGCTAGTGCAGATTTAATCGCTTCTCGAATTTATAGAAGTAATGTGTATGAACCTTATTTACTCATGCAATATGGGACTTCAAATGTTGAAAAAATACGAGAAAAAACAGTTAAATACAAAAATGCGGACTATGACAGAATCGGGATCTTACTTGACAATGATATTGCTGAAGGAGATAACGAAAAAATCTTTGAATCTGTTGTGAACTACGAATCAAAAGATTTAAAAAATAAAAATATTCATTACTCAAAAAGTTTTGAAGTGGCAGGATTTTCATTGTTTTACATGGTGATTAATTTAATCCAAATGGTTATCTTTTTTATTTTAGCCTTGCTACGAATCATTTTAGCGTTTTTACAGTTGATGTTATGGCCACTATTGCCAATTTTGCTACTGGTAGGACTATTTAATTTTGAAAGTAATGTGTTCGTAAACTATGGGAAAGCGTTTGGTTTAACTATTTTCATGAAATCCATGACAGGAGTTGCGTGTATCATTTTTGCAATGTATGTCACGTTTGGTTTTCAAGTAAGCTCATCAGTTGAAAATCCTTATCATAAAATGCTAACAATTCTTGTTTATGTAATAGCACCGATTGGTATTTATGTTTTCAGATTTATCATTGCTGCTATGTTTACAGGACGTATGAATATGAGAATGGTAGGTCACGCACTAGCTAATCCAATGAAAACCAATAGATTGCTTCAAAATGAGAGTAAAGAACGTGCTAACGAAGCTAAAGAAAGGCGTAAAAAAGCAAAAGCAGATAGAAAATCAGAAGCTGAAAAAGATGATCCTAATGGTGATAGTAAAAAAGAAAATGAACCTAAAGCACCTAAATCTACTAAATCTAAACGGTCAAATCATAGAAATGGGGATACAAAAAAAGAAAACATTAATGAACCGCAGAATAACAAAGCTGAAGATAAAGACCGAGTGGATAAAACTCCTGAAGATGGAAAAGAAAAGTCTGAAAATATGAATCAATCGCAAGGAAAAGGTCATCAAACAAGAAAAAGAAGTCCTTTACGTGGAGGGCAAGTACCAGGTGATTCAAAAGACGGAACTAAAAATAATGAACAACAGTCTAATACACCAGTATCTCCTAAATCTAGACGTCGAAATATGAGTAATAACACAGAAGATAAATCTCAAAATGATACTTCTATTCCAATTTATGCTAAAGGTGAGTTAGTAGCTGGTAAAGAAAAAAATACTCCAAACAGTATGCCACAATCAAGAACAAACCTAAATCCAAAATCAAGACGCAGAAAAATGGGAAGTAAAGTATCTAATCCTCAACGTGCGGAACAAGCCGATGTTACCAGCGGAAATCAAGCAGAATCTTCCGTTCCAATGTATTCTGGTGGAACGCAAGTAGCAGGAAGCAGTCAAACATCGACGCAAAGTAGACAGCCTGTAATGAATACAAGAAAACCAAAAAATCGGGCTAGAAATACAAAGCAAGCAGGTACTGCTAAAACACGTACTAACAAAACACGTGGAAAAAATACAGGAGTAAAAACAGTTCAAAAAAAAGTAACACGAACGCCAAAAAGTAGAAAATAAATTATAGGAGTGAATAAAATTTGAACGATGATGATAATCTATACAATGGGTTGTTTGGCAATAAAAAGAATCAAAAAAATGGGAACGAAAATGATAAAACAAGTAGATACAATGTAATCTCAATTGTTGTCAGTATAAGTTTTGTTCTCCTATATCCCTTTGCTATTTTTGGGATTTTTCCAGTTCTCTATTTCATTTATTTAGATAAGCAACAACGCTTAGAAAATGTACATGACATTGAATTTAAGAGTTTCCTTCAAAAAGGAAACTCTACTTTTGGCTTAATAAGTGGTGGGTTAATTCTAGTAAATATTTTATCAAGTATCTATTTAATTCCAAGAGGTTATCTATCCACGTACTTGTTATTTCCATTAAATTTAATCCATCATGCCTTGTTTTTTAGCTGGCAAACGGTTGTTGCTTTACTGCTAGGTGGAGCTGGAATGGCTAGTATTATGTTAACAATTTTTTCATTTATAGAAGGTAGAAAAGTAGTATCAAAAAAATCTCAAATTGTTAAAGTCAAAGAAAGTAAGACGTACAAAAAGAGATTAAGTAACAAATTTGAAGAGTCTAAAAACTTTGTTGAAGAATACGAAGAAGCTTATGCACTGGCAAAATCGGAGGGTAATATTACTAAATTAGACGAGCTGGCACACAACATTTTACTAGGTACTGATGAATACGGAAAGCCTTATTTTATCACTTTAAAAGAACTCAACCAGCATGCTTTATTACCAGCAACAACTGGTGGTGGTAAGACAGTAGTTCTTCAGATAATTGTAGAACATTGTGCTAAGTTTGATATTCCTTGCTTAATTATAGACGGAAAAGGTGCAAAAGATACAAGGTTGGCAGTATCAGATATAGCTAATAAATATGATCGTAAAGTGAAGGAATTTACAGATACTGGAGATATTTCATATAATCCTCTCAAATATGGAAACAGTATTGAAATAAGAGACAAACTAGTTAGTTTAGCTGAAACTGAAAGTATTTTTTATTCAGGTGCGAACAAACAATTACTGATGGGAACAACTCAATTGTTAGATGTTTTCAATATTGAACGTGACCTTGAAAACATGTCAGACTACTTTTCACCTAGAAAAGTTTTACTTCTTTTTATCAATGAACTTCTACTAATTTATCCAGATTTATTAGTCTTTGAAGTGGAAGAATCACCAAAAAATAAATCGAAAAAATCAGTAAAAAAAGAGGTTGAAGTTGTTGAAAAAGCAGAAGTTAAAGAATCGGCTTCAAGTAAGTATGATCAGATTGAAGATGATGGAGTTGCTACAGAAGTAGTTGAAACTATCACCGCAAATCCTGAAACTATGAAATTAGAAGATATGTATTGGGTAATCAGCAACAAGAAAAAAAGACTAAAAAAATCTAGTCTAAGAATGTTTGAACAGCTATTTGCTAGGTATGAACATAAAGACAATCCTTTCTATCTGTATGCTACAGCTGAAAGTTTGCAGACCAATTTTTACATGTTGCTAGATAGTGAATTGAGCCATTTGTTTGATACAAAAACGAATAAAAATGAATTAGATTTAATGGAAGCTACACGAAAAAATGAAATCATTTATGTAGCCTTAGATGGTTTGATTTATACGGAATATATCCATACGTTGGCGCAATTTATGATTGCAGACATTAATCATTTAGCTTCTGAACGATACGAAATAACGGAAGATTTTCCTTTTGTTGTTTTGTTTGATGAACCTTCAGCGTATCTTTCTGATAAGTTTATTGACACAGTAAATAAGACAAGGGGAGCTGGTGTTCATGCTTTATTTGCACCACAAACATTAGCAGATATTGAAGCGATTGATCCAATTTTATTGAAACAATTAATAGGAAATACAAACACTTATATAGTCGGGCAAACGAATGAAAAATCTGAAATTGATTATTGGAGTGAACTTTTTGGTAGTTATGATGATATAGAAATTACCAGTGTAACCCAACAAGAAGCAGGATTTTCTGATGTAAATAAAACCGATTGGACAGGTGAAAAAGGAACTAAAAGAGATGTAGAAAACTTTATTGTTCACCCAAATAATATAAAAGAGTTACGAACTGGTGAGTTTTATATTCTAAGAAAAGGAAATAATACTCATGAGCCAATTCGTAAAGTTTATATGAGAAAACCTATTTAAAGCAAGAATAAAATCAGTTTGAAATAGAAAAAATGTGATAGCTAAAGGTCTAAGCGGTGGTGTGTGCGAGGGTGTGCGTACTGGTGTATATGGTGGTGCAAATGACGGTGTAAGTGCGAAGTGCTGGCACTAGCCAGCCTGCCTTTCATATGAACGTTTCTACGCTTATTTGGATTTTGACCATTTACTCTCAACGTGGGGAAAACCCCCCACTTATAAGAGTAAATGGTCAAAATCCAAATAACTACGAAAATATAAAAGGCAGGCTGGCTAGTGCAAAAAATGTAAAGAAGAAGATAAATAAATAAAGATAAGG
>JAVWJE010000078.1:0-9434 GCA_036639135.1 Carnobacterium sp.
TAGCAGGTGGACTTGGAGCTAGTACAATGGCTTTATTAAAAGCTCGTGATGTTTTTTATTGGCTTGATCTTGTCATTTTACTTGGATTAGTAGCAACAAAAACGGTTAAACTTGATACTCGTTTATACAAAAAACGCTCAGCTATTGCAATGACTACTTTGGCAATGACACTTTTTGCTGGGAACCTAGCTTTATCAGAAAGCAATCGTCCTCAACTTTTAAGTCGTACATTTGACAGAAACTACATTGTTAAATATTTAGGTATCAACTTTTTCACAGCTTATGACGGTTTTCAAACAGCTCAATCAAATCAAAACAAAGCGAATGCAGACGAATCAGATATGGATGCTGTTCTTTCTTATGTTGATGAACACCATGCTGAACCAAACCCTGATATGTTTGGCGTAGCTGAAAATAAAAACGTTATTTATCTTCATTTAGAAAGTTTCCAACAATTCTTAGTTGATTATAAATTAGAAGATGAAAATGGGGAACTTCATGAAGTGACACCTTTCATCAACAGTATTTTCCATGACCAACAAACACAAAGCTTTACAAATATTTTCCATCAAGTTGGACAAGGTAAAACGTCTGACTCTGAAATGTTATTAGAAAACTCATTGTTCGGTTTGCCTCAAGGCGGAGCGTTCACTCAAGTTGGAGGCAGCAATACCTTCGAATCTTCTTATAATATCTTAGAATCAGAAAAAGGGTATACTAGTGCTGTTATGCATGGAAACGTCGGTTCTTTTTGGAATCGGGATAACACGTATAAACAAATGGGTGTTGATTACTTCTTCGATTCTTCATACTATGATTTATCTGAAGGAAACACATTAGAGTACGGCTTAAAAGATAAATTATTCTTTAATGAGTCTGCAAAATATTTAGAACAATTGCCTCAACCGTTCTACACTAAAATGATTTCTGTTTCTAATCACTTTCCTTATCCTTTAGATGAAGCAAACGTTGATTTTAAACCAGCTCAAACAGCAGATGAAACCATCAACAATTATTTTGTAACAGCTCATTACCTGGATCAAGCTGTTGAAGAATTCTTTAATTATTTGAAAGAATCTGGTTTATACGATAACTCAATGGTTATTATGTATGGTGATCATTATGGAATCTCTAATTCAAGAAACAAAACTTTAGCTCCATTGCTTGGCAAAGATCCAGAGACTTGGAATGGTTACAATGATGATATGATGCAACGTATCCCATTGATGTATCATATCCCAGGAACAACTAATGGAAAAATCAACGAAGAATTTGGTGGTCAAGTTGATATGCTTCCTACTATGATGCATTTACTTGGTATCCAAACAAAAGATAAAGTGATGTTGGGAACAGATTTATTATCAGCTGAACATGATCAAACTGTTGCATTCCGTAATGGGAATGTTGTTACGCCTAAGTATACGCTCAACGGTTCTGACATTTATGATACTGTTACCGGTCAGCTCATTGAAGAACCTTCGGAAGATATCCTTTTAGAACAAGAGCAATTAAAAGAAGCTGTCTCTACTCAATTAGGCTTATCTGATAGTATTCTTCAAAGTGATTTATTGCGATTCTATACTCCAGAAGGGCTTAATGAAATTGACCCCTCTTCTTATAGCTACAAAAATCAATTTGAAAGAATGGCTAAAATTAATCGTGATTTAGGAGATAAATCAACTAGTCTTCTTCATCTAAATGGTGATCGTTCAACTACTGATTTATATAAAACAAATGCTCCAGAATTGATAGAAGAACCTGATACTGAAGCTAAAATTGAAATAAACGAATAAGAGAATTTAAAAAGAAGCTCGTCGATTTATAAATCGACGAGCTTCTTTTTTAGTTTTCTTTGAAAGGAAAGATTAGTGTAAAGGAGGTCCCTTTACCTGGAATACTCTCTACTGAAATCTTTGCTCCATGTAAATTCATCAATTGTTGAACAATAGCTAATCCTAGACCTGATTCTCCATATACCGTATTTTTTCTAGACACATCTGCTTTAAAGTAACGTTCCCAAATATTTTCAACTTCTTTAGCATCAATACCAATTCCTGTATCTTCAACTTTAATGATACTGTGTCCATCTTCCATCCTGCCCACAAGCCTGATTTCACCTTCTTGAGTGAATTGAATAGCATTTTGCGTTAGGTTGACTACTATTTGAACAAAACGGTCATAATCGGCATATATTTGGACATCTGAAGGACAATCGATAATTAAAACATTTTTTGCAGATTCAGCTTTCATTGAAAGCTGTTCTACAATCATTTCCAATGTTGCTTTTGCATTAAATTTTTGTTTATGCAAGTAAATCTGATTAGAACGAATTTTTTCGTAATCTAAATTCTCATTAACGAGACGGATTAATCGCTTGCTTTCATTATGCATCAACTCAAGGCTACGTTTTTTTTGATTGGTTGGAATCATATCGTGTTCTAATCCTTCTAACAAACCATTTATTGTCGTTAAAGGTGTACGCATTTCATGAGCAACGTCTGCCATAAACTGTCTTCTGCGGTTTTCTTGGCGTTCAATTTCTTCTTGAGAATTTTTTAATGATTCTGCCATTAGATTAAAGTCTTCTGCTAAATCATCAAACTCATCTTTATTGTTATTTTCTAAATGAATATCAAAGTTCCCACTTGCGACAGTATGAGTCGCACTTCTTAAACGGTTAATTCGATTGACTTGGTACTTAGCAAAAAACAAACTTAGAATTGCTGCCCCTAATGAAGAAAATAGAAATGCTGTAAACAAATTATTTCTTAAAACAGTTAAAGTTGCTTCAATTCCACTAATAGGCGAACTAACCGCTACAAAACCTGAAAAAGAATGGGTATCTTGTGTAAAGAAAGGCAGATAAACGAGAGCCAATTGACGATCGTTGCCATAAAAATCTGTTTGACGGATTGTAAGAGATATCCGTTTCCCTTTTGATAATTTTTTAAAGTCTTCTTTTGAAATACCACTTGTATAGGTCTCAGCCGTTTTTGGATAAATCATTAAGTCTTTGTTGTTAAATACCGTAAGTGTAACTTCTTGATTTTTCAATATTAATTGACCTATATCAAGTTGGGTTTCTTTTAAATCTCCAGCTATCAATGCTTCTGCATAACCGTACAATTGATTTTCAGTATTCTTATAGGTTGTATTTTTAGAAAATTGCAAGAAAGAAAAGCCCATAATAATCAACATCGCCATAATAACTATAAAAAAAGCTACCATTTGTTGATAAAAAAATCTGAAATTCATCATTTATTCGACCTCAGTATCGTCAAATTTGTAGCCGACTCCCCAAACGGTCTGAATAACTTGAGGACCAGTTTTATCAATTTTTTGTCTCAATTTTTTTATATGTGCATCAACTGTTCGCTCGTCTCCAAAGTATTCATAATCCCAGATCATCGTTAATAGCTGTTCTCTAGAAAAAACTTGTTTAGGATTTTTAGATAATGTGTACAATAAATCAAATTCTTTTGGCGTAAGTCCTTCGATTTCTTTATTGTATAGCAAGGCTTCACGTGTTTTCTTATTTACTCTTAAATGCTTGGTTTTTATTTCATAAGCTTTTTCTGACAATTCAGATTCTTCTGTTAACAAATTAGCACGTCTAGTCAGTGCTTTGATGCGCGCAATTAATGTTAGAGGGCTAAAAGGTTTTGTTACATAGTCATCTGCACCTATCTCTAATCCAATAACTTGATCACTTTCTGAATCTTTTGCCGTTAACATAATAATCGGTATTTTTTTATTTATTTTTCGTATTTCAAGACAAATCTGCATCCCATCCATACTCGGAAGGTTCAAATCAAGAATGACTAAATCCCATTGTTCTTTATTTTCAATAAAATTTTCTAATCCTTCTTTGCCATCTTGGATGAATACTGAATCCCATTGTTCTTTTTGAAAAAACATTTCCATCATCTCACAAACAGCTGGATTATCCTCAATCATTATTATCTTCATATTACCCCTCTTTTCTCCCTATCAACTCTAGTGTAGTATACACTTATTTCTAGCGCAACTGAATTATTCACTAATCAATACAAAAGTTATATGAAAGTTCCTTTTTGAAATTTACAAAAAAGAGTGAGGAAATATCCACACTCTTCTAGTTAAACCTATTTATTATTGTTTAATACAATGTACTTTGTTCTAACTCATCCTTAGCGTTAGTCGGTATACTTCTGCGTCCTTGTAGAAAGTCAATTTCATTTACCAACATTTCTACTACAAAAATCATTTCTTCTTCTTTGTTTTGGTAAGACCTTGATTGAATGTTCCCAGTTAGCCCAATTAAGTCTCCTTTTTCACAATAGATTTGAATCAATTTAGCTACTTGCCCCCATGCTACAATAGGTATAAAGTCAGCTTGTTGTCCTTGGTCATTTTTAAACTTTCTTTTGACTGCTATACTATTATTTAAAACAACTTTTCCTTCACCCACTTCTTTTACTTCAATCTCTCTAACAATTCGACCCACTAAATTTAGTTGATTCATCTTTTATTCTCCTTTTAATTTAATTTAATCACTATAACTATCTGCGAAATGAAATCGATTTCATTTATTTCGTTGAAATATAAATGATAATCTAAATTTATTGGCTATAAGTTGAGTTAACAAAAAAAGAGAGCGAAAAAAGGTTTAACCCCCTTCTCACTCTCTAAATATAAAACTTTTACCCATTAACAATAGTAGGCTTTGTAAAGTAACTAAAAATGTGGCCCCATGTTGACATGTCAAATATAGCAAAAGGATTCCCATCTCCAATAATTCCGTAACCTACCATTGCTCCAAGAATTAAAGCAATAGCAATCACAACAATGACCAATAGAATTTTAAGTATAAACGTCCCCATTTGTGCGGCAATTTTTCCCTTTGTCATTGTGTCACCTCATTTTATCGTTTCTATTTAAAAACTAAATTTTTTCTTTGTCATATTTTCTAATAAGATACCTGTCCCTAAAGCAACTGAATCCAAAGGAAGTTCAGCAACGAATACTGGAACTTTTAATTGTTCAGAAAATAGTTGATCAATCCCATCTAACATCGCTCCACCACCAGTTAAAATGATTCCACGATCGATGATATCTGCTGATAATTCAGGTGGCGTTTGTTCAAGTACGTCTTTAGCTTGTTGAACAATCATAGCCAATAACTCAGCTGTTGCTTCTAATACTTCGCTTGAGTTAATAACAATCGTTCTAGGTAAGCCACTTACCATATCACGACCTCTGACATCCATTGTATCTTCTCGATTGCCAGGAAAAACAGTTCCGATTTCCATTTTAATCGATTCGGCTGTTCTTTCACCAATCAATAATTTATATTTTTTCTTAACGTATTGAGTAATCTCATTATCCATACGGTTTCCAGCTATTTTTAGCGAACGGCTTGTAACAATTCCGCCCATTGAAAGAACAGCAATATCCGTTGTACCGCCACCGATATCAATAACCATGTTTCCACTTGGTTGAAAAATATCCATACCTGCTCCAATAGCAGCTACTTTTGGCTCTTCTTCAAGAAAAACATTTTTTCCACCACTTTTTTCAGCAGCTTCGATAATTGCTTTTTGTTCAATTGCGGTAATGTTTGTAGGACAACAAATTAAAATATTAGGTTTTGATAAAAATCCTTTTACATTAAGTTTATTGATAAAGTGAGTTAGCATAGCTTCTGTAATATCAAAGTCAGCAATTACTCCTCCATCTAAAGGACGAATCGCACGAATATTGCCTGGTGTACGCCCAACCATTAAGTACGCTTCTTTACCAACTGCTAAAACACGATTTGTTTTAGTATCAATTGCCACTACAGAAGGCTCATTTAAAACAATTCCTTTTCCTTTTACATGTATCAATACGTTAGCCGTACCTAAATCTATGCCTATGTCTTTCGCCATTATTCAGTTCTCCTCTCAAGCTCTTGTTTCAAATTGGTTCAATCTTTAGTTTTATCTCTCTAACTTATGATTATAACACGTTTTAGCACAATCTGAAACGTTCAATTTTAAAATAGAGTATTATCCATTTGTGCATATATTTAAAAGTGATTGGCTTTAAAAAAAAGCTAGAATAAAAACCAGTTAAGGTATTATGTTCTAGCTTTCATAATGTTTAATTAAATAAAATACTCAATTCTTTATCTTGTAAGATAGCAGTATTCGTTTCATTAATACGTTCAACATCCGCACCAAGTGCTTGTAATTTTTTATGGAATTGATAATAACCACGATCAAGGTGTTCTAAGCGTGTTACTCGTGTATAACCTTCAGCAACCATTCCTGCAATAATCAAAGCTGCTGCAGCTCTTAAATCAGTTGCGGCTACTTCGGCTCCTTGCAATTTAGCTGGACCATGCATAATAAGAACTTGATTTTCAATAGTAAATTTCCCATTCATCCGACGAAGTTCTTCCATATGCATGTAACGATTTTCAAATACCGTTTCTTTCATAGTGCTCATACCTTCAGCAACAGTTTGTGCAATGGTAATCTGAGCTTGCATATCCGTAGGAAAACCAGGATGAGGCATCGTTTTAACATCTATCGCTATTAGCTTATCTGGTCCAATCACTCGTAAGCCATTTTTTTCTTCAATAAAAGTGACACCCATTTCTTTTAATTTTGAAATTAATGGTTTATTGTGTTCTGAGACAGCATCTTCGATGAAGACATTTCCTTTAGTAACCGCTGCAGCTACCATGAATGTACCCGCTTCAATACGATCTGGAATAATGTTATGGTCTATTCCAACTAACTCTTTAACCCCTTCAATACGAATGGTTTCTGTACCGGCACCGATAACTTTAGCACCCATCCGATTTAAGAAGTTTGCTAGATCAACAATTTCTGGTTCTCTTGCAACGTTTTCAATGGTCGTTGTTCCTTCTGCTAAAGTAGCAGCCATCATAATATTTTGAGTCGCTCCCACACTTGGGAAATCTAAGTAAATATGAGCACCAACTAATTTATCAGCAAAAGCCTCAATGTAGCCATTTTCAATATGTACTACGGCTCCCATCGCTTCGAATCCTTTTAAATGTAACTCAATTGGACGTGTACCAATTGCACAACCCCCGGGTAAAGCTACTTTCGCATGTCCCAAACGTGCTAATAAGGGACCCATCACTACGATAGATGCTCTCATTTTACTAACATATTCGTATGGTGCTTCAAAATTTAATTCTTCTGAAGCATCTAGAGTGATTTCTTTATTGGTTTCATTAAAGTCTACGATTAAGTTTAAGTGACGCAATACTTCATTTATTGTAAAAACATCTGACAAAATAGGTACATTGCTTAACTTGCTTTCACCTTTACTAGCCAAGATGGTTGCTGCTAAAATGGGTAAAACAGCATTTTTTGCGCCTTCTACTTTTACAGTTCCTTCGAGACGTTTACCGCCACGAACAATCATTTTTTCCATGATTATATCCCTCCGAAATTTCTGTTGCCAACTATCTATGCACGTTGCTATAAAAATTTACAGCAATCTCCAGTATTATAGCACACATGCTTTATAAGTTTCAAACATACCTTAATTTTGTTGTGTTAATTTTGCTTAAAGCAAGAATATTAAGTTTCTAGACATTAGTATAAATTCAATCATAAATGAGCTGACTAAATAACCAATTGCAATAGATAAAAACAAATAAAGTAAGCGAGCTTGTTTAACATGATTCTTTTTAATCCATTTTTCAATCATCAATCCTTTTAAAGCCCAAAAAGTTATTAACGTAAACGCAATATGCGAAATAAGACTAATCAAAGCCTGTATACCTATAAAATTCATTTTTTTTGCTCCTCTTAATATTATATTAACATAGTCTTTTCTTAAAAGAAATTTCTTACTCTTTTCAGTCTGTGTCAAGTTTTTCTCGGATTCCCTATTATCCTGCTAGTTTGGGCGTTCTATTTTTGTACACTCATCAGCTGCCGCACGGCTATGCCGTTTGCTAGCCCATCTTTTTGGAGAAGGTTTCTAAAACCAGAAACCTTCTCCAAAAAGACAGAAATTAAAGAAAAGTTTTAATTAATTGCCCCATTACCGATGAATGAGAGGCATACAACGGAATTGCTCCATTTTTTGCACCAACTGACTGCCGTGTCTTCTCATGCAATAATGACGATAAACGAACGGTTTGTTTCAGCTTGCGTTGTTGTCTCACACTTCTATTTTGTTGGTGAAGATAAGCTTCGCAACCTTCTTCGCTCCAATGCATCCCACGCTTTTTCATCCGAAAAGAAATGTGCCGTTGATTTGACTCCATTGCGCCTAGACCTCTAGCGTCTTTCGGCGCCTGTTCTACTTTTTCACGCCAATCAAAAATCCGATCCCAATTCCGTAATACGTATGTCCTAAAAATTTTCAGTTTTCCCACTGCTAGTGTCTCGTCTAGCGTGCTTTCATACGTATCCAAACAAACAGTTAGGTCATCTAAATTATGCGCTTTTAGTGCTAGTTTGACCTGTCGTTTAAAGAGAGTCGCTTGTGCCCCAAACGCACGATTTAAGCCTTGATAGACATGATTAGGAGTCTAGCTGGTTTAAAACAGGGTAGTTCGACTGAGAAAAAGATTCTTGGAATTTGTCTGCTGTATAGCCTTGTCCGCCATCGCTATTGGTAATGACTTGGGCTTGTTGTAACGCATAGTGATTCGCCGTAAAATCTTGAACTTCTGCCCAAAAATCAGCGGTTTTTTTAGTCGTCATGATGGCTTTAGGTTCCTTTAAAGAGACTCTCTTTCCGTTTTTTTCCCAGCCTTCGTAAAGGATGATATGACGAACTTCTAAGCTTTTTTTCTTTTTCGTCCCACGAACAAAAACACCATCAGCCTCGGCATAGAAATAATTCACTTTTTTTCCTTCTGGTAATTCGGCTGCTTCTTCTAGTTCCAATACGCTTTCTTCATCTTCACGTGATTGTGCTGTTCCAACTCGTTTAAGAAGGCTGCCTACTGTTTGATGACTAATCATGACTGCCGTCCATTCTTTTAATAGATCAGCGGTGTCACGGTAAGTACACTTACTAGCTAGTTCTGCCACTTTTACCTCTACGAGTGGATTATGGCGTTGGTAGTTTCGAATGCCTAGCCATTCATCTAGCGGATAATGATTTTGACTCTCTTGACCTACCATCAGGGTACGATGATAGCGAACAGGACCAAAAAGAAACTGAACGGTTTTCCAATCTGCTCGTTTCACTTTCCAACCTTCACTTTGTTTTTGTTCTTTAGCAACCTGGTTTAGATGCGTGAAGATATCTCCTACTAATTCAGCGAATGTTTCGTACATGTAAAGTTGTATAGATTCTTCTGTAGCAATTAAATCGCTTGATTCCTTTATTATCTCATATAATTTTGTTATAATTTTATCCATAAGAAGGCCTCTTTCATTTATGTATTTGCCGCTCAAGCATACATTTAT
>JAVWJE010000079.1:0-9083 GCA_036639135.1 Carnobacterium sp.
ACGGCAATAACTTTTAACCCTTCATTTGCTTCTCCAAATAAAAATGACCAATTGTTTTCACGACGACGGTGACGATACAAAATAAAGATACCGCCTACAGGCAGTAAAATCAATCCAGCTAGACCTATATAAACATTCCATATAGAACCAATCGCTGCTATCCCTAATAGGACTGCTAAAACAGAGAAATCTTTAACCAATAAACGGATAGCTTCTTTAGGAAGTTGTGTGTGAACTGTTATGCGCATTCCTACTAGTACGGGTAATAGAAAAAAAGAATACTGTTGATTGCCAAGCGCAAACACCGGCCACCAGTCAAAAAATGCACCAAAGCTCTCGCCAGGAATAACGATTAGTAACGGAATTATCCAAAAAGGTTTGATCTGATAACGCGCTATCTTTTTGCCGCGCTTTGTTTTTAAAAACCAAGGTGTTAATTTTTTATCTGCTTGCTTTTTGATTACAACTAGAGACATGCTGAATAAAAAAAACGTTATGAAAAGTACGTTTGTCACTAGATTAGAATTAACCCATTGCAATTGTTCAAAAGGTTGATACCAGCCTTTGGGTAAAAAGTTGAAAGAAAGTTCTATACCAAACATTTTTATACCAATTAAAATTAATGTCGTTAAAGAAAAAGTAAATATCGGACTAATAAAACGATAACCGATAAGCAATAGTAAGATAGCTACTATCTCGTAAATAATGATCCAATCCATTGTAATAGGGGTTCCTATCGCGATGCTCAATAAAGAACCAATCAAGCCAACAATCAGACCAAATAATAAATAATTTTTTAATTCGTATAGTTCTTTATAAATGGCTACACGATGATTTGACCTCTCCTTTTTAATTCTTTTGTAACTTGTCGCAACGGCTAAGAATAATCCTACTAAAAATACCGGTTGGATAAAGAATACAAGAAAAGCTATTAATAGTTTTACAATTAAGTACATATATTTCCATCCTCTCAACTTCAGTTCGTTCATTTTTTCAAATGTATTTTTCTAACTTTAAAAATATATCCATTATTCAAATTAAAATATTAAGTTAAGTTTCGCTTTCTTATAGCGTACCTATTTTAAGAGTAAATGTAAAATAGAAATGTGTATTTTCTCCAAGTTATTAACAATTAATGGTATTAAAATAAAAAAAAACTAAGAAAAAACACTATAAAGTGATTTCCTCAGTTTTTAACTCGCATTTAGGTACGAAGTTTTTTTAATGTGTTTTGTTAGAAAATAAAGAATAATTAGTTTACTCGTCCGTATCCAACAACATACTTACCCCAATAGTATTGGTTAATTTGTGCTACTGATACGCCGGATGAAGATTGTGCTCCAATGAAGCTACCATTTCCTAAGTAAATACCAACATGATCAATGCTTCCTGTTTGGTTAAAGAATACTAGGTCGCCAGGTTGTGCTTGAGATTGAGAAATTTTTGTTGAAGCAGAATATTGTGCACTTGCTGTACGTGGCAAGCTAACTCCAGCTGCACTAAACGCGTATTGAGTAAACCCTGAACAGTCAAAACCTGAAGTCGTAACTCCACCATATAAATAAGGTGTACCTTGAACGCCAAAAGCTGCTCCTTGAACAGTTCCCCATGCTCCACCTGAAACAGGAAGAGATGTTGTTGGTGTTGCTTCTGGTTTTTGTTCAGTTGTTGCTACTATTTTTTCTGCAGTAGTATTTTCTACAGCAGCTTTTTCTGTTGTTACACTTGTGTTTATAACTGTTGCGTTTTTAGCTTGTTCAAGCTCTTTAGCTGCTTTTTCAGCCGTTGCTTTTGTAGCTAACAAGTGTGTTTTTTCGTTTTCAACTAAAGATTTTTCAGCTGCGATAGTTGCAACAACAGCTTCCTTCTCTAATTGTTGTTGCATCAAATTTGTTTTAGCAGCTTCTAGTTTAGCAGCTAAAACGGTTTGAGTTTTTAAGTTTTCTGCATTTTCAGTTTGTTTTTCAGCAACTAAAGCTTTATCTTCAGCTTGCTGTTTAACTAAGTCTTGATTAGCGGAAACTATTTTAGATACAACATCTGCGCGGCCTAAGACATCTGAAAAAGATTCAGATTCTAATAAAAAATCAACATAATTTTGAGTATAGCCATTTACTTGAACTGTGCGAGCTTGTTCGGCTAGCTTTTCTTCACGTGCAGCAATTGCTGCATTTAGATCGTCAATTTGTTTGCTTAACTCTTTTAATGTTTTTTGAGTCGTACTCATTTCAGTCATTAAAGAAGCAGCATTTGCTTCGTTTTCAGAAATGCTACCTGTAATATTTGCTAATTCATTTGCTACAGATTTTTTTTCACTCTCAAGTTTTTGAATTTTTTCATTTGCCGCGTTAATATTATTTCCAACCTCTGCTTTAGCTGACAATGGTGCTAAAAAAGTTGTGGCCCCTATTGTTGCTGTTAAAAAAAGAGTTAATAATTTCTTATTCAATTTTTTTGTCCTCCGTTTTCCCTAAATGCTGTTTTTTATTTTATACTTTTAAAAACCTTCTAATTGAAATGGATGAACCTATAGCTCCGATTACTATTCCTACGGCTAACATTGCGCCGCCGATTTGGTATAAGAATGGAACAGGTGTTAGTAATGCAAAGTAGGTTCCTGATAAATAAGTTGTTCCAATATCATAAATGGTAATATAAAGGAAACTGATGAAAGCAACCGGAATAACTGATCCGATAAAACCAATCAATGCTCCTTCAATTAAAAATGGCCATCTAATAAACCAGTTTGTTGCTCCAACTAACTTCATAATCTCAATCTCTGTTTTACGAGACATAATTGTGATTCGAATCGTATTAGATATTAAGAAAACTGCTGTTAAGACTAAAGCTCCAATGATGACAACTCCTACGTTTCTAACAGTACTCATTGTTTTGAATAAGTTATCTGCTGTTGCTCCACCATAATTCACTTTTGCTACGTGCTCTAGTTTTTCAGATTTCTTAGCAACGGCTGCAGTATTTTCAGGTGCATCCGTATTTACTATAAAGACATCATATAATGGATTGTCATCGCCTTTGAAAAGGTTAAATTCATTCCCATAACTCCCAACGACTTGTTTCAATTCACTTTCTCTACTAGAAAACTGAACTGTCTCTACATTCTCTAAACTTTTTACTTCAGTTTCTAATTTTTTTTGTTCTTTCTCATCAGCGGCTAAATCAATGTAAACTCGCACACTCACGTCATTTTCGATGTCAGTTGCTAATTTGTTCACATTCATCAACATTGCCACAAAAGATCCAACTAATAATAAGGTTACGGCTACTGCACTAATTGCTGCAAGAGACATCCAGCCGTTTCTTTTCAAGCTTTTTAAACTTTCAACCAAGTGTCTTTTTATTGTTCTAAGCTTCATATCCGTAGTCTCCTTCCAATTGATCTCGGACAATGCGTCCATTCTCAACCGCAAGTACACGGTGTTTAACGACATTTACGATTTGGCTATTATGTGTTGCCATAATGACGGTTGTTCCTTGATTGTTGATTTCTTCTAGAATGGACATGATTTCCATTGATGTATCAGGATCTAAGTTTCCAGTTGGCTCATCAGCAATCAATACTCGCGGCATGTTTGCAATTGCTCTAGCAATTGCTATCCGTTGTTGTTCTCCACCGGATAATTCAGTTGGGAACATTCTGATTTTATGTTTTAATCCAACTAAATCCAACACTTCTAAAACACGTTTTTTGATCACTTTAGGATTTTTCTCAACTACTTCCATCGCATAAGCAATGTTTTCATATACAGTCAGTCTTGGCAATAATTTAAAGTCTTGGAAAACTACTCCAACATGACGTCTTAAATATGGAATATCTTTATCCTTCATTGTTACTAAATCAAATTCACCAACCTTGATTGTACCTTTTGTTGCTCTTTCTTCACGGTACATCATTTTGATAAACGTCGATTTACCAGCTCCACTTGGGCCAACAACATAAACAAATTCGCCTTGCTCAATATGAACAGTTAATCCGTTTACTGCAGTAATACCATTAGGGTACTTTTTATAAACATTTAGCATTTCAATCATCATATCACCTAACTTTTTTTAGTCTTCTTATTTTAATATTTGTTTGTTTTTAGTTATTGTTTTTGAATAAGGGTCTATTTGTATATAGCATCGCGAGAAAATTCTTGTCATTTAATCCTTACTCATTATAGCATCCATAAAAACTATGTCTGTTATAGTTTGTTTACAAATACATTTCATTTCGTCACATTACTGTAACGAAGTGTATTATTTGAAAACGAATTGCGTTCTCCTTCACCGCTTCCCATTTAATTGATCAGTATTGTTTAGAATAGGGATAAGATAGACACTTAAGCTTGTTTTCCTTATCTTTTATGGGAAATTATAATGTATATTTTTTTATTCATCGAAAAAAAATTCTGTCAACTGTAAAAGTTTGACAGAATTTTGACAGATACCATTATTTTTAACTATCTACTGTTAAAGTACTTCTCAAATACGACTGAATAAACGGATCAATGTCTCCATCCATCACATTTGTAATATTACCAGATTCGTAATTTGTCCGGTGATCTTTAACCATTGTATAGGGATGGAAAACGTAAGATCTTATTTGAGATCCCCAACCTATTTCTTTTTGTTCCCCTCTTATTTCAGCCATTTCTTGTTCTTTCTTTTCAATATCTAATTGATGCAATTTGGCTTTCAACATACCCATAGCTTGATCTCTATTTTTCATTTGTGAGCGTTGAGCTTGACTGGAAACAACAATTCCAGTCGGTATATGCGTAATTCGAATAGCGGAATCTGTTTTATTGATGTGTTGTCCACCAGCTCCGCTTGCTCGATAAGTATCTACTCTCAAATCATCTGAATTGATTTCAATATTTATATCTCCTTCTAATTCTGGAATAACATCAATTGAGACAAAAGAGGTGTGTCTTCTTCCAGCTGAATCGAACGGCGAGATGCGGACTAAACGATGAACACCTTTTTCAGCTTTTAGGTAGCCATATGCGTTATGTCCTTTTATTAATAAAGTGACACTTTTTAAACCTGCTTCATCACCAGCCTGATAATCAACTGTTTCAACTTTAAATCCTTTTTTTTCAGCCCAACGAGTATACATACGCAATAACATACTTCCCCAGTCTTGTGATTCTGTTCCACCAGCCCCAGGGTGTAATTCAATAATCGCATTATTTTTATCATAGGGTCCGCTCAAAAGCATATCTAATTCATATTGTTCAAGCGTTTGAAAAAAAGTTTTGCTTTCATTTTCTAATTCTTCTTCTAATTCTGGATCATTTTCTTCTTTAACCATTTCAAGCATAAGTTCTAATTCTTCTTCTTTATCTTCTAATTGTTTAAAACTTCTGTAGGTTTCTTTAATAATGTTCGCTTCATTGATTAACTCTTGTGCTTTTTGTGCGTCATCCCAAAATGTAGGGTTCGTCATTTGGTGGTCATATTCTGCTATATTTTGTTCCATACTCTCTAAGTCAAAGAGACCTCCTGAAACCAGCAATCTTTTCCTTTGCTGCTTCTACTTTGTTTCTAATTTCGCTTATTTCCATTATTATTACCCCTTATTAAAATAATTTAGTGAGAAAAACACGATTTGCTAATCAAATCGTGTTTTCTCTTTTTAACTTTTAATTTACACTTTCCCATGACAATTTTTATATTTTTTACCACTGCCACATGGACATGGATCATTACGTCCTACTTTTGTTCCATCAACGGTTACTGGCTTTTTTTTTGCTTCTTTCACAACTTCACCATCACCAGCTGAACGAGCTGTTATCCCCTTAGCTACTTGTTCTCTTTGTAAATTTTGACGAATTTGAGACTTCATTAACAATCTAGTTACATCATAGTCGATAGCTGCAATCATTTCTTCAAATAATCTAAATCCTTCTGTTTGGTATTCAACTAAAGGATTTGATTGCCCATAGGCTACTAAACCAATACCTTGACGTAATTGATCCATTGTATCAATGTGATCTGTCCATTTGCTATCTACTACTCGTAAAATAACAACTTTTTCAAATTCTAGTACTTGCTCTGTTCCGTTTAATTGTTGTTCTTTTTCAGCATAAATTTCTTTGGCTGCATCTAATAAAGTTGTTTCAATTTCTGCTGCAGATTTATTTTCTAAATCTGTAACATTCAAATCATCTGGGTGAACAACTGCAGAATGAGCAAAATCTAAAATACTTTGAAGGCTCCATTCTTCTTTAGGTCCTTGCGTATGCAATTGAACCATACGATTAATGGCACGCCCCATCATTGGGACCGTTACTTTTTTCAATGATTCTTGTTCCATGATAACTTCTAATCTTTGTTTGTACATAATTTCGCGTTGCTCACGCATAACATCATCGTATTGTAACACGTTTTTACGCGTATCGTAGTTATTGCCTTCAACACGTTTTTGAGCTGACTCAACTTGACGAGAAATCATTTTACTTTGGATTACTGCATCTTCATCTTGTACTTTCAAACGCTCAAGAACCGCTTGGATTTTTTCTGAACCAAATCGTCTCATCAAATCATCTTCTAAAGAAAGATAAAATTGTGTGACACCTGGATCTCCTTGACGTCCTGCACGTCCACGTAACTGGTTATCAATACGTCTTGACTCATGACGTTCAGTACCAATAACACAAAGACCACCCGCTTCAATAACTCCTGCACCTAGTTTAATGTCTGTTCCACGTCCAGCCATGTTTGTTGCAATCGTAATAGAACCTTTTTGTCCAGCATTTGTTATGATTTCAGCTTCTTTAAAGTGATTTTTTGCATTTAATACTTCATGTTTAATTTTTGCTTGTCTTAATAACCCAGATAATAATTCTGATGTTTCAACAGCAACTGTTCCGACTAAAATAGGTTGACCTGTAGCATGTCGTTCTTTAATTTCTTCAACGACAGCTTCAAATTTACTAATTAAAGAAGGGTACAATAAGTCCGGACGATCATCACGAACTAAAGGTTTGTTCGTTGGAATAGACACAACACTAATATTGTATATTTCACGGAACTCTTCTTCTTCTGTTTTAGCAGTCCCGGTCATTCCAGCTAATTTTTTGTACATTCTAAAGAAGTTTTGGAATGTAATATTTGCCATTGTTTTTGATTCGTTTTGAATTGTTACGCCTTCTTTTGCTTCAATAGCTTGGTGCAAGCCATCTGAATAACGACGCCCATCCATAATACGTCCAGTAAATTGATCAACAATTAGAACCTTATCGTCTTGTACAACGTAATCAATATCAAATAACATAATAAAATTAGCACGCAAAGCTTGGTCCAAATGGTGGGTCAACGCTTGGTTTTCCACATCATACAGGTTTTCTACACGGAAAGTTTTTTCCGCTTTTTCCATTCCTACTTCCGTAAGAACAACTGTTTTTGATTGAACGTCGATTGTGTAGTCTTCTTCTTCTTTTAATCCTTTTACAAAAAAATCAGTCCGTGTATAAAGAGTTGTAGATTTTTCAGCTTGCCCAGAGATAATTAGTGGTGTTCTAGCTTCATCAATTAAAATGGAATCCACTTCATCGACAATCGCATAGTTTAACGGTCTCTGTACCATTTGTTCTTTATAAACAACCATATTGTCTCTTAAATAATCAAAACCCATTTCATTATTGGTACTGTACATAACATCAGCTAAATAAGCTTCACGTTTTTCTTCAGCTGATTTTGAATTTAAGTTTAGTCCAACAGTTAGCCCTAACCATTGATACAATTCTCCCATTTCAACAGCATCTCGGCTAGCCAAGTACTCATTGACTGTTACAACATGAACCCCTTCACCTGTTAACGCATTTAAATAAACAGGCATTGTAGCGGTTAATGTTTTACCTTCACCTGTCTTCATTTCAGGTATATTTCCACGGTGCAATGTCACACCACCCATTAATTGAACACGATAAGGGTACAATCCAAGTACACGTTTTGCTGCTTCGCGAACAACTGCAAAAGCTTCTGGTAATAAGTCATCTAATGTTTTGCCTTCTTTATATCTTTGTTGAAGTTCTGGTGTTTTTTCTTTTAATTCTTCATCAGACAAGCTTGCCATCTGATCAGCAAATGTTTCAATCTGATCTGCTACTTTACCTAAGCTCTTAAGTTCTTTTTTATCATTTTCAATTAAGTTACGCAAAAAATTTGCCATTTACTTTTCTCCTCTTTTAGTACTGTTTTCTAGTTTCTACTTTGGTTTTTATTTTTTAATTTTTTCTATTCTCTTTAATAGGTTTAAACTAGGTTTAAACTTTTATAGTAGCTTTTGTCAACATCCTTGTTAATTCTATCATTACTTATTCACAAATGAAACCTTTTTATATTCAAAACGCATCTCTCATCGGGACTTATCTTACAAATAAAAAAATTAAGGCCTATTTAAACTTTCTATATGTATTTATTTATTTTTAAGCTAAGTAAAAATAAATCTTGCAAGAAACTTAAAAAAGTTTCTTGCAAGATTTATTGAATAATAACAAATTTGATTCCAATTTTTAATCTGTTTCGATTAAACCATATTTTCCATCTTTACGAGTATAAACAATGCTTGTTCCATTTGTTTCAGCATCTTCGAAAATAAAGAAGTTATGACCTAACATGTTCATTTGTAAAACAGCTTCTTCACTGTCCATTGGTTTCAGTGACAGACGTTTTGTTCTAACAATTTCAATGTCATTTTCATCTTCTCCATCATATAACTCTTCAGTTGGGACTTGCATAGCAAAACCTTTTTCACGTGATTTACGATTAATTTTAGTTTTGTATTTACGCATTTGTCTTTCTAGTTTATCAACGACTAGATCTACACTTCCATATAAATCAGGTGAGGTTTCTTCCGCACGTAATACGAGATAAGGAAGCGGAATTGTTACCTCCACTTTCGCAGTTTTATCTGAATACGTTTTCAGGTTAACATGTGCTGTAGACTCAGGTACATCCGTAAAGTAACGTTCAATTTTGCTTACTTTTTTCTCAACATAACTACGAATTGCTGCTGTTACCTCAATATTTTCGCCACGGACATTATATTTAAACATAAACACTCTCCCCTTTCA
>JAVWJE010000080.1:0-8716 GCA_036639135.1 Carnobacterium sp.
TTTAGCGTGTTTCTTTAAATTTTCTTTCAAAAAGTGGGCTGACAGATTTATTTTCATGAATCCGTTTAATAGCATCTGCCATTAAAGCACTAACACTTATTCCTGTAATTTTATCGATTTTTTTCTCTTCAGGAAGATAAATGGAATCTGTCACAACTAATTGTTTGATAACAGAATTTTGAATTCGCTCAATCGCAGGACCAGATAAAACTGGATGCGTACAACAAGCATAAACTTCCGTAGCTCCTGCTTCTGCTAAAGCTTGAGCAGCTAAAGTAATTGTTCCTGCCGTATCAATCATATCATCAATTAAGATACATTTTTTACCCTCAACTGATCCAATGATATTCATTACTTCTGCCACGTTGGCTTTTGGACGACGTTTGTCAATGATTGCGATTGGAGCCTTTAAGAATTCAGCTAACTTACGAGCACGAGTGACTCCACCATGATCAGGCGAAACAACGACTACGCCTTCTCCTTGAAGGTCACAGTCTAGGAAGTAATTTGCTAACAAAGACGCTCCTAATAGATGATCCACTGGCATATCAAAGAATCCTTGGATTTGTGAAGCATGTAAGTCTAATGTCAGAATACGGTCTGCTCCTGCAGCTGTAATCATGTTTGCGACTAATTTTGCAGTAATCGGCTCTCTTGAACGTGCTTTACGGTCTTGTCTAGCATATCCATAATAAGGAATAACTAAGTTTACTGTTTTTGCACTAGCTCGTTTTAATGCATCAATCATGATCAACATTTCCATTAAGTTATCATTTACTGGGCTGGAAGTTGATTGAATAATATAAACATGGTCCCCACGAATACTTTCTTCAATATTGATTCGAATTTCTCCATCGCTGAACTGATCCACTGAGAGTTTCCCTAATTCTACTCCTACTTCACTAGCAATTTTCTCTGCTAATGGTTTGTTGGAGTTTAACGCAAAAATCTTTAACTTTGGATCGAAATAATGTTCTGACATAGTGACCTCCACTTTCTTTATTTTCAAGAATATCCTTGTTTACAATTTAACTCAATAGTATGCATTTTCAACAAATAAATCAAGACAATTCTTAACTTCACTTAAATTTCACAAGTTATTTTAATGTGGCAGTTTATTGTAGTAATCTAATTTATTTTCTTGACGTGCCCTAGCAATCGCCATAGCCTGTGTCGGAACATCTTTTGTAATGGTTGAACCTGCAGCAATGTAAACATTTTCTTCAATCGTTAATGGAGCAATCAAATTTGCATTACATCCTATAAAAACGTTATTTCCTACGGTTGTTCGGAATTTATTTTTACCATCATAATTTACAAAGATTGTGCCACATCCAATATTAATATTTTCACCCAGATCAGCATCACCAATATAAGTTAAATGACCAACCTTAGTTGTTGAGCCAAGAGTTGCATTCTTAATTTCAACAAAGTTTCCTATATGAACAGATTCTCCAATATGACTGTTTGGACGAACATGACTGTAGGGTCCAACATTGCTATTTTTTTCCATTACCGAATCTTTCACAGTTGAATTCGTAACACGTACACCATCACCAATCGTACTATTAGCTATTTCAGAATGCGACCCAATGAAGCAATCTTTTCCGATAATTGTGTTTCCTTTTAGCGAGACATTAGCTTCAATAATTGTGTCAGAACCAATCTTAACATCACTATCAATGTACGTAGTTGTAGGATCGATCATTGTTACTCCATTTTGCATATGTCTTTTATTGATTCGTTCGCGCATTAATTGTGAAGCCTCAGATAATGCAACTCGGTCATTGACTCCTAATCCATCATGTTCGCTTCCCATTTTATAGGCATCAACAATTTCATTTTGCTTTTTAAGTATTTCGATAACGTCAGGCAAGTAATATTCTCCTTGAGAATTATCATTACCAACTTGTGAAAGAGTTTCGAATAACAAGCGGTTATCAAAGCAATAGGTTCCTGTGTTGACTTCTTGAACCAATTTTTCTATTTCATTCGCATCTTTTTGTTCAACAATTTTTTCCACTGAGTTTTGTTCGTTTCGAATAACACGACCATATCCTGTTGGGTTTTGAGCATGAGCAGTTAAAATAGTAGCTTTTGCGCCCTTTTCTTGGTGGTAATCAAATAAGTTGTTTAATGTTTCTGCTGTTAATAAAGGTGTATCTCCACAGATAACTAAAGTAATCCCTTCTTTGTCTTTCAAATGAGTCTCTGCTTGTATTACCGCGTGTCCCGTACCTAATTGCTCTTCTTGTATTGCATAATTTGTTCGATTACCTAAGTAGTCTTTAACCTTCTCCGCACCAAACCCTACAATTGTAACAATTTCACTTGCGCCTGTTGCTTCTACTTGATCGATTACATGTCCAACCATTGGTTTACCTGCAACTGGATGCAAAACTTTATACAACTTTGATTTCATACGTGAGCCTTGACCTGCCGCTAGTACGACTGCATATCTTTGTGTCATTTAAGTAACCTCCATCCATACTTTCTATTTGTTAAACGTAGCTTCTTTTTAATTGCCCATTATTTTATCATTTTTTTATTTTCGTCTTCATTCTAACTACTCAATAATAGCTTAAAAAACGTGTCTTTTCAAGCGCAATCCCCATTCTTTGCCTTCCTTTTAAAGTAATCGTTCAATTTATCTTACTACAATTATTGATTCATATTTTTTAAAACTGTTGTCTTAGTATCTATTCTTGTATACTAATAGAAATGATAATAAAAGGAGGAGCATAATATGAATCAAAAATCAGAACAGTATTGGGTAAATCATCTAGAATTATCCCCTCATCCTGAAGGTGGCTTCTTTAAATCTGTTTCTCAGCCTGCTGAAATGTATGAAGTTAAAGAAGGGCTAGAAAGACCTTTATACACGAGTATATATTTTCTATTGAACAAAGAAAGCCCTTCGCATTTCCATCGTTTAAAATCAGATGAAGTTTGGTATTTTCATGCGGGTGATTCTTTAACTATCCATATGTTGTATCCTGATGGACGTTATGATCAAGTAAATTTAGGCGATACACTTGAAAACAATGAGACTTTGCAATTTACTGTTCCTAAAGGTGTTATTTTCGGTTCAAGCGTCGAAGGTCATGGAAGCTACTCTTTAGTTAGTTGCATGGTTTCTCCTGGTTTTGATTATGAAGATTTTGAATTGTTTACACAAGCTGAACTATTTAAAGTCTATCCACAGCACGAATCAGTTATTAAAAAATTAGCTTTTGAAACTTTGCCTGACTAATAACTTACATTCATATTTTTAAAAAAACGACTCCTTTTCTATAGGTAAATAAATACACAAAAAAATAAACGTGAATTTGCATTCTCAAGCGCAAATCCACGTTTATAATATTTTTTTATCTTATTGGTATTCATCATTTTTATGTTAACTGTTTCACAGCTACTATATTTCGTCTTTGTTAAAGTAATTTCCAGGAGTCACATGGATCGTCTTATCACGAATATCTACCTCATCCACGCACAACAATGATGTGTAATCTTCAATCATCCTGTTGCCACTAAAGGTCGATTCTGCAAAGACAGTTACACCAACTAGTTGAGCTTCGAATTCTTCAATCAGACTCTTCATACCATTGACAGTGCCGCCGCCTTTCATGAAATCGTCCACAATTAACACACGAGATCCTCTTTTTAGACTACGCTTAGATAACTCCATTTTTTCTATTCTTTCAGAAGAACCTGAAACATAATTAATGCTTACGGTTGATCCTTCTGTAATTTTAGAATCACGTCGCACCATTACAAATGGAACGTTTAAAAAGCTCGCTACGGCTTGAGCAATCGGCACTCCTTTTGTAGCGACAGTCATAACAGCATCGATTGAATCATGAAGGTATTGAGAAGCAATTATTTTTCCAATTTGGCGTAATGTTTGTGGTTCTCCTAATAGATCTGATAGATAAACGTACCCACCTGGTAATAAACGATTCGCCTCCGACAAACGGATACACATCTCTTCAACAAATTCTCTTGCTTCTTCTTTACCTGTCTCAGGGATATAACGTACGCCTCCCGCTGCTCCAGGAACCGTTTCTAGCGTGCCTGTTCCACGCTCTTTAAATGTCTTCTTAACAATAGATAAATCTTCACTGATAGAGGACTTGGCAGAATTATAACGATTTGCAAAATAAGTTAAAGAAACTAACTTATGTGGTTTTTCTAATAAATAGCGAGTCATATCAATTAATCGTTCACTTCTTTTTACTTTCAACTCTTTCACCTCATCATAATGTACTTTTTAGTTTAATTGTTTGAATGGTTGTGTTCATTATAATCATATTTAATTAAAAAAGGTAGTCATTTCTGTTAAGTATAGTAAAATTGTTCGTTTTTGTTATTATTTTCTCATAAAAAAAAGCGAATTTTCGAATTCGCAGTTTTTCAAGCTATTAAACTCGTCGGCTTTTTTTGTATCTTAATTGATTAACTAGTTTTTTTAGAATGGTTGTAATAATAAAAATAACAATAAATATTAAAGTTATTGTTGCTCCTGGCGGTGTTCCAAATTGATACGAAACTGTTAAACCAGTAAACATCCCAATAAGACCAATGATAATTCCTACCAAAATGACTAAGTTGAAACTTTTGCTCAACCTCATTGCAATTGCTGCAGGCAAAATAATGATAGCTGAGACCAATAACGCTCCTACAATAGGCATAATAACCGCAATCGTAATACCTGTGATCACATTAAAAATAATAGACATAAACTTCACTGGCAAACCTGCTGTATAGGCTGTATCTTCATCAAAAGTCAAAACGTACATTGGTTTACGAAAGACTAAGAACAATCCGACCACCAACACGAAAAGAAAGAGCAATAAACGTACTTGAGCAAAGTTAATGGTTACGATTGAACCAAATAAGTATTGTTGTATACTTGTATTCGTTCCACCTTCGTTCAAACTCATTAGCACTAAGGCAATTGCCATTCCAGCAGACATCAAAATTGCAATAGAAATTTCTGAATACGATTTGTAGAGCATTCGTATATAATCTATTGATACAGCTGCAATAACAACAACAACTAATGTCATGAGTGTAGGATTAACATTTAACAACAAACCTAACGCAATACCTGCTAAAGAGATATGCGATAATGTATCAGCCATCAATGATTGACGCCTAAGAATTAGAAAAAGACCCAGGATTGGAGCAATGACCGCTATTAAGAATGAAGCTTGGAAGGCTCTTTGCATGAATCCATAGAAAAACATCTCCAAGGTGAATCCTCCTTTCTAATAAGTTGAATATGACGATCTGCATACTGCTTAATGTCCTCATGATCGTGAGTAACCATTAATATACCTTTGCCATGAACTTTACTGTTATGTTTCAATAACTCATAAAATTCTCGACGCGAATCAAGATCCATTCCCGTCGTAGGTTCATCTAGTACAAAAAGATCTGGATCCGTAGCAAAAATCCGAGCTAACGAAATACGTTGTTTCTGCCCACCTGATAGTTCTCCAATTTTTTTGTGCCTCATATCCCACATGCCAACAGATTTTAATGCACGTTCAACGTGCTCTTTATCTTCTGCATTTAATTTTTTAAACCACTTGCCTCTTTGGTATCGTCCGGAACGGACTAATTCTAAGACTGTACTAGGAAATCCAGCATTAAATGAAGCAACCTGTTGGGGAATATATCCAATAGCTAACTTCTCATTTCTTTCATTTACTAAAGAAAGAGAAGCCGTTCCTTTATTTGGTGTTAATAAACCTAGTATGTTGCGAAGTAAAGTTGATTTAGCAGCACCGTTTTCACCCGTTAGCATGACAAATTCACCTGGATCAACTGTAAAAGAAATATTTTCTAAGACCGGCTCTTCGTCATAATAGAAAGATAAATCTTTAACTTCAATATAATGCATCATCATCGTCCTTTCGTATTTTATTCTTACGTACAAAATGTACTATTGCTGTCACTAGACATTTTGATGGCTTTTCTTTTATATTTAACTTTAACTTCTCTTAAATCGTAATGATTACTCTTTAGAAATTACTTTAGTAGCTTATCATTACTACTATTATTCGTCAAGAAAAAAATAAGCCTAGAAATAATCGTCTAATTTGAGTTGTTTCACAAGAAATATTCGAGGTTGGCATCTAACGGATTTTTTTGTTGGATTTTTTGCTGATTGTGTTTCTACTCGTTTCTTTAAAGCGCACACTAGCAAATTTTTGGACAAGCAATAAGACTAGAACTCTTGTCCTAGCCTCAAATTATTATTTTTTATTTTAATGTTCTCACTAGATAAACTTCGTTACAAAAACCTTTCAAGCCATTATAAACTCTTTGAGCTCTAGAGTATTTGCGACAAAGAGCAAAAATTGTCGGACCACTGCCACTCATCAAAGCAGCATCTGCTCCAAACGATATCATTTTTTCTTTAACTTTTTCAATCGATGGTTGACGAATAATCGATGTTTCTTCCAATGAGTTGCCTACTAAATTTATCATACTCGTATAATTTTGCTCTCTAATGGCGGTTATCATTGAGTGAGTGTCAGGATGTTCGAGTGTATCATAAGACAATGCATTAAAAACCGTTCCCGTTGAAATGCCTTTTTTAGGCTTAACTAGAACAACCCAACACTGAGGAACAGCATTTAACTGTTCTATTTTTTCACCTCGTCCAGTTGCGAAAGCTGTACCACCATAAATACAATAAGGCACATCAGATCCTACTTCTGCGCCCAGTACAGCTAGTTCATCCAAGGATAAACCTAAACTCCACAACTTGTTCAAACCTCTCAAGGTTGCTGCTGCATCACTGCTTCCGCCACCTAATCCTGCAGCAATCGGGATATTTTTTTTAATCATCATCTCCACGCCTAGTTGAATATTAAATCTTTCCTTTATCAACATTGCTGCTTTGTATGCATGATTTCTTTGATCAAGAGGTAAAAAACCATTATTAGATTGAATAATAACCTTATCTTCTTTAAGTGATTTTAATATTACATAATCTGCTAGATCAACAGAAGTCATGACCATCTCTAATTCATGGTAACCATCTTCGCGTTTGTGTAGAACGTCTAAGGTTAAATTAATTTTTGCAGGAGCTTTCTCTATTACTTCCGTATTCATTATTTACCTCCTTTCATTTTTAAAAAGTCTTTTGTCTGTTAAACATACTAGCTTAAAAAGAATGATTTGCAAATAAAAAATGAACAAATTTAACGGAATTATTAAAATAATCTTTTTTCATTAAAAAAAAATACATTTTTTTGCAAAAAAAAACGAGCTTTTTTTTCAGCTCGTGGTCTTACGATTAAGCATATTGTAGACTTTCTTCATCTAGAAATTGGACTTCTACTGATTGGGTCAAAACATCTGTATAACTATAAGAAACACGTTCAAAAGCATTTTCATCTTGGTCTAATTCCACAACAAAAACAGAAGGATATGTTTCCGTCAAAACACCTTTTCGCTCTGTTTTTCTTTTGCGACCGACTTGTGCAGTCAACATAATTTTTTCACCTAACTTGAGATCCAGTTTTTCTTTGATACTAGCTAATGTAATTGGCATCAGTTTCACCTCACTCATCTAGTGAGTAGTATAACATACTTAGACAAATTTCACAAGTATATCATAAATGAAAGAAGCAATCAACTATTTATTTTCTAATAAAGCAATTGCCAAAACCCCTTTATAATATAGAGTTTTGACAAGCTATCTTATTAAAATTTCATTTTATTTTAATAATTTCAAGTAAATACCATCTGCTAATTTTCCGAATTCTGTTAAACTTAGTGTTTCACCTCGACGTTTCGGATCTATTTCAGCATAGTCTAATGCTTCAATTAACTTTTCTTTTACTAAGTCATTTTTACCATATCTAGCTATTAGGTTGTTCCATAATGTTTTTCTTCTTTGAACAAATGCGGCTCTTGTCACTTCAAAAAACACTTTTTCATCTATTACTTCAACAGCAGGTGTTTCTCTACGAGTTAATTTAATAATCGCTGAATCAACATTGGGTTGCGGTACAAATACTGTCTTAGGTACAATAAAAGATATTTCTGCATCCATATAGTATTGAACAGCAATGGATAACGAACCATATGCTTTACTGCCAGGCGTTGACGTAACACGTTCTGCAACTTCTTTTTGCATCATAATAACTAACGCATCAATTCTAATAGCTGACTCTAGAAAGTACATAATAATAGGCGTTGTAATGTAATAAGGCAAGTTTGCTACGACCATTAAAGGTTCAGCTAAATCAACTTTTCCTGATAATATTTCCTTTAAGTTTGCTTGTAAAACATCTTTATGGATAATAGTCACATTATCATAAGGGCTTAACGTATCATCTAACACGGGTAGAAGACGATCATCAATTTCAAAAGCAATCACTTCTTTGCTCGCTCTTGCCAAGTGTTCTGTTAAGGCTCCTATTCCAGGTCCTACCTCGACAACGTTGGTTTGCTTATTTAATCCAGCAGTATGAACAATATTCGTTAGAATATTTGAATCAATAATGAAGTTTTGTCCCAAACTTTTTTTCAATGAAAATCCATGTTTTTTTAGTATTTCTTTCGTTCTAATGGGCGTTGCAATATCTTTATTAGTTGTCATTTTCTTCCTCCAAAATCTGTTGCATAGCTTGAATAACTTCGTCTGGTGAGATTTGAAACATTTGCAATCTTTTTTGAAGTTGCTTTCCATTAG
>JAVWJE010000081.1:0-8320 GCA_036639135.1 Carnobacterium sp.
ATTGAAAAGTTACACGAAATGGGCATTGAGGTCGCTATGATTACAGGTGATAACAAACGAACGGCCGAAGCGATTGCTAAACAAGTTGGCATTAATCGCGTATTGAGTGAAGTATTGCCAGAAGATAAAGCGAATGAAGTGAAGAAACTACAAGCTGAAGGAAAAAAAGTTGCCATGGTCGGGGACGGTATCAATGACGCACCAGCATTGGCACAAGCTGATATTGGTATCGCGATTGGTTCCGGAACAGATGTCGCAATAGAATCAGCCGATATCGTATTAATGAGAAGCGATTTGATGGACGTTTCAACAGCGGTTGAATTAAGTAGAGCCACAATCAAAAACATCAAGGAAAACCTATTCTGGGCATTTGCGTATAATATACTAGGTATTCCAGTAGCCATGGGTCTATTGCATGTTTTTGGCGGCCCATTATTAAATCCAATGATAGCTGCGGCAGCCATGAGTTTTAGTTCTGTGTCGGTACTCATAAACGCATTACGGTTGAAACGATTTAAAGCATCTTCCGTGACAAAAGAGTAGCTCTCAGCTTGCTTTCCTGACTTCATTATCTGATACTCCTTATTTATTAGAAAGAGTCATTGTATCGATTGATTGTCACCGTTGCAAAGAAATTCGTTATCATTTTCAGTTAGGATAGTTCCTTGACTTCCTAAAGATTTAAATTACTTCTATATAGAAGACAGAAGAAATAAAATAAAAGAAAAGAGGAATTTATTATGAAAAAAGAAGTATTGGTAGAAGGCATGAAATGTGAAGGTTGTGCTAACACGGTTAGAGAAAAGTTTGAAGCTATTGAAGGCGTAGAATCAGTTGAAATTGACTTGATAAACAAAAAAGCGGTACTTGAAAGCCAATCTGATATTGATAAAGATAAGCTTGTCTCTGCTCTTTCTGAAACCAAGTATTCTATAATAAACAGATAAGGTGCTAAAGTGGGGGTATATCACCCCCTTCATTATTTTTACAGTTTTTGTAAATCTTACTTTTCTTTACTCTACAATATAGAAATAGAAAGAAAGTAGAATTCTTTTGCTCAGAGGTATTATTCTAAAGGAGGAAAGAGCTATGAATAAGAATAAGAAAAGGCAGCAAAATCATGAACGTATGGACCACAGCAAAATGGATCATGACCATCACGAATACCAGATGAGTCACGATGATCATGAGGGACATGCCGGAAATAGTGGACACGAACACCATCATCATGGAAATTTTAAAGCCCTTTTTTTAAAATCTCTGCCTCTTGGAATCGCCGTTATGTTGCTGACTCCAATGATGGGCGTTAGTTTGCCCTTTCAAGTTTCATTTCTCTATTCAGATATCCTTGCCGCTGTATTATCTACCATATTGATAATTTATGGTGGGAAACCCTTTTATAGGGGTGCCATTGATGAATTTAAACAAAAAGATCCAGGAATGATGGCACTCATTACGCTAGGGATAGGTGTCTCTTATGTATACAGTGTTTATGCCGTTATCACTCGGTACGTTACGGGTGAACATGTGATGGACTTTTTCTTTGAGTTTGCCTCACTGCTCCTAATTATGTTGCTTGGTCACTGGATTGAAATGAAAGCATTAGGAGAAGCCGGAAATGCTCAAAAGTCCCTTGCTGAATTAGTACCGAAAGATGCAGATGTTGTTTTGGAGGATGACGCTGTCGAATCCCGTCCTGTATCCCAACTGCAAGTGGGGGACGTGATACGTGTTCAGGCTGGCGAAAATATTCCAGCAGATGGCGTGATCCAAAGAGGACAATCACGAGTCAATGAAGCTCTTTTGACTGGTGAATCGAAGCCGATTGAAAAGAATGTTGGGGACCAAATAATTGGTGGGTCAACTAACCAAGAAGGTGTCTTATACATTGAGGTACAAGAAACCGGCGACAAATCGTTTATCTCCCAAGTACAAACTTTAGTTGCTCAAGCACAAGGCCAACCCTCACGAGCAGAGAATCTTGCCAAAAAAGTAGCAAGCTCATTGTTTTATGTTGCTATAGGTGCAGCCTTGATTGCCTTTATGGTCTGGCTGTTTATAACCGATGTCCAAACGGCCATTATCTTTATGGTAACTACCCTAGTAATAGCTTGTCCACATGCTCTAGGGTTAGCGATTCCTCTTGTCGTCTCACGAAGTACCAGTTTAGGCGCAAGCCACGGATTATTAGTCAAAGACCGTGAAGCATTGGAATTAGCTACAAAGGCTGATGTAATGATTCTAGATAAAACTGGAACATTGACCTCCGGAGAATTTAAAGTCTTAAATGTGGAATCGTTAAGCAAAGACTATAGTGAAGAGGAAGTTCTTGCCTTAATGTCCGGTATCGAAGGCGGATCTAGTCATCCAATTGCGCAATCAATTGTAGGATTTGCTGAAAAACAAAAGGTTAAACCAATTAACTTTGATTCTATTCAGGTAGTATCCGGTGCTGGGGTTGAAGGCAAAGCAAATGGACGTCGCTATGAATTAATCAGTCAAAAAGCATTTGAACAGAAAGTTGATTTTGAGGTTCCAAAAGGATCGACAGTTAGTCTTTTGGTCGAAGAAGGGGAAGCTATCGGTGCTGTTGCTTTAGGGGATGAACTAAAAGCAACGAGTAAAGAACTTATGAAAGTACTGAAAGCTAATGGTATCAAGCCCATTATGGCGACCGGTGATAATGAAAAAGCCGCTCAAGGAGTTGCAGAAGAATTGGGAATTGACTATAAAGCAAACCAATCTCCGCAAAATAAATATGATTTAGTTGAATCATTGAAAAAAGAAGGCAAGACAGTGATCATGGTAGGTGACGGTGTGAATGATGCCCCATCTCTAGCTTTGGCAGACGTTGGTGTAGCCATTGGTGCAGGTACTCAAGTAGCCCTTGATTCAGCTGATGTCGTTTTAGTTCGATCCGATCCGGGAGACATTGAATCGTTTATCGAACTAGCCAATAAAACAACGCGTAAGATGAAACAAAACCTAATTTGGGGTGCTGGCTATAACTTTATCGCTATACCGATAGCAGCAGGCATCTTAGCACCTATAGGGATTACGTTAGCACCGGCTGTTGGAGCTGTTCTAATGTCTATTTCAACAGTTATCGTGGCCATTAATGCAATGACATTAAGATTAGAAAATAAAAGCAGCATAAAATAGAATGAGCGATTTCTTGTGTACCATAAAGGAGCTTTCCTATGCTCCTTTTTTTTTACATAATTATATGGACTTTATCGCTAAAAAGTAAAACAATTTGTTTTTCAATTATTTAAATGTAGAATGTATGTAAGTCGGATGCTTATCTAGTAATGTTTTGTTACTAAACATATCCTAGCAAATAAGTAGAGGCTTTTTTTCGTTTATATCCTTATTTGCTAGGATATAGGCAGAATATTTTTTTGTGATTAACGAGTGGCCACTTAATAGAAGAAGTTACAAAATAGGTTTATAAAATAAATAGAGAAGGAGGGATAGTATTTTACCATTTTATGATGGGTTTTTTCTAAATCTTTGTGTATTGATTAGTTCACTTTTTGTTTATAAGGCAATAATAAAAAGCAGTTTATTAGAAAAAGAAGTTAACGTTCCACCGATTGCGGAAGGCCTATCGTGTGGACTGTTAGTTTTTTTTTTAATGCATTATAGTATTGATACTGGAATGGCATCAATGATTGATTTTCGAATTATTCCTTTAATGTTGATTGTTCTTTATAGAAATATACTATCAACGTCTATAACGGCAATTTTAATTATTTTAGCGAGATTTATGATAGGCGGAATAACTCATTCACTTATTAATATTGTTTTTATCTTAGGATCTTGGTTTATTTTTTATTATTGTTCTAAATGGATAAAAAACCGGAGAACTTCTGTAGTGGTTATGTTGAGCTTCAGTAATTTGCTTTATATCATCTAGATTCTCATATCTCCCGTTACAAGAGCTCAAAACCCAATTCTTGTGGTTAACTATTGGGTTATTTGTATCATAGGAGGAGTTTGTTCTGTTTATATCGTAGACTATATGAATAAAGTAGAGATTTTATTTAAAGAAAATAAAAATGAAGCTCTGACAGATTCCTTAACTGGATTGAATAATGTTCGTAGTTTTAAATTAGCTTTCAATGATTTTAAAACGAAACAAGCAAATCTAGACGAGACTCTTTCTATTATGCTGATAGACATCGATCACTTTAAAGAAGTCAATGACACTTATGGACACTTAGAAGGCGATGTTGTGTTAAAAAAACTATCAACTATTTTAAAAATGAATGAAGGGCCTAATGATGTTGTTTCTAGGAATGGTGGAGAAGAATTTACTATTTTACTTTATGACTGTAACCGTCAAGAAGTCTATAAAAGAGCAAAAGCATTAAGAAAAGTCGTTGAAAACTCCTTTTTTGTGATAAAAAATGGCAATTTATCCATCAATATCACGATTTCAATAGGTGTTGCTGTATACGAAGAAACGAGTAAAGAAATAAATAATCTTTATGCTCACGCTGATGAGGCTCTTTATGTAGCTAAAAAGAGTAGAAACAAAGTATGCTGCTATTATCCTCTGTCTGAATCTTTTGAAAACGGAGCTTTATAGATTTAAAAAAACTGTTGAACTTGAGAAATTAGCTTTATTCTTGATAGTTAATAGGAACACAAAATGACATGTATATAAAAAAAGTGAACTGTTCTTAGGTAGCGTCTAAGGAACACTTAAATAAGAGAATTGGAAAAATAAAGGTCTAAAAAACTTTATTTTTCCGTTCTTTTTTTATTGTCTCATAACTTAAAGAACGATGATTGGAATAACTTTTTTTACTCATATAATGAACCATCGTGATAGGATGATTAAAAAATAGCTTTTTTTGTTTTAAATTAAAAAGTAAGGATCTACAAAATAAAAGTAGATGGTCAAATAATTGTGTATACTTTTCGACACTTCTGCAAATTTTCGATATGATTAAATAACTGTAGTATAATTAATTGAAACCGTTATCAAAAAAATCTAAGAATGATAAAACAATCAAATTTAGAAAGGAAGAGGCTAGTGTTATACGTGTATGAAGGGTTCTTTTTGAATCTTTGTGTATTAATTTCTTTTCTATTCGTTTATAAACAATTATTTAAAAAAGGTCCTGAGGAATATAAAACTAAATATATATCTATTCTTAGAGGACTTCTCGCTGGCTTACTAGGAGTTGTGTTGATGTACTTTAGTATTGATGCAGGAGTAAACTCAATCATAGATTTGCGAGTCATTCCATTAATGTTAGTTGTATTATATAGCAATTGGATATCAGCTTCTGTAACAGCTACGATTATCATCTTTACTAGACTTGCAATAGGTATAGATTCTCAATCTTTTTCTAATATCATTTTTATCTTAGCTTCATGGATTATTTTTCAATTCTTCTCTAAAAGAATAAAAAATCGGTGGTTTTGTATTTTTATTATGCTTGGAATAAGTTCTTTAACGAATGTCCTATTATCTATACTCATTCCTTCGACTATCAGTCTAAATGTTTCATTATTACTTAATTATACTGTTATTAGTATATTAGGCGGAATGGCTTCTGTTTATATGATGGATTACTTAATTAAGAGTGAAGAGCTATTCACACAACATAAAAACTTTGCCTTCACAGATCCTTTAACAGGGCTCAGCAATGTTCGTAGTTTTGATAGAGCTTTTAATAAAGCGAAAAACAGACAACTTAAGTCTAATGAAAGTATTTCTATTATTGTTTTAGATATTGATCATTTTAAACAAGTGAATGATACTTATGGACATTTAGAAGGCGATAAAGTGTTAAGAAAATTAGCATTCATTTTAAAATCAAGTCAAGATCCAGAAGACGTTGTTTCTCGAAATGGTGGAGAAGAGTTTTCCATATTAATTCATGATTGTACACTCAAAAGAGCAAAAGAAAGAGCAGAAGCAGTTAGAAAAATAATTCAGAATTCTTTTTTTATTATAAATAATGGAACAAAATCAATCCATATTAGTGTTTCTATTGGTGTAACAACGTATTGTGATAGCACAAAAGAAATGGACTATCTTTATGATCATGCCGATCAAGCACTCTATGCAGCTAAAAAAAGTGGTGGAAATAAAGTTTGTTTTTATTCGCAACTTTCAGAACCGTTGAACTAAGAACATCCTAATCCAGTTCTTTCTTTTAGGAGAGAGACTTTTTATAATTCTGTGAAAAACATCTAGCTAACACTATTTTTAGCTAGATGTTTTTATCAAATTAATTTTACAATGATTATTAATTATTATGCGTATATACTCTTTTTAAAAAATAACGTATACTTTTAAATAAGAACACATTTAATTAGTGTGCAGTAATTTTACTGGAGGAGTATATATGAAAAAAATAAGAGCGATTAGTCTAGTTCTTTTGCTTGCTTTATTTTTTATTGGAATAAAAGAAGTTACAGCCGCTAGCTCTGTTAATGTTCATTTTTTAAATGTAGGTCAAGGGGATGCTATTTTAATTCAGACACCAAATGAAAACATTTTAATTGATGGTGGAGGAAAAGGTAAAGGTCCTCAGATTGTTAACTATTTAAAAAAGAATCGAGTGACTACTTTAAGTGCAGTTGTTTCTACTCATCCTGATGCAGATCATGTTGGAGGATTGGCTTATGTAATAAAAAATATGAAAGTCAATAAGGTGTATGCTCCTAATATTAGTCATACAACCGTTGCATATAAAGATTTTCTTTTAGCTGTTAAAAGCAAAAAAATGAAAATCATTGTTGCCAGACAAGGAGTGGAAATTCCAACACAAGCTAAAGACATCACGTTAAAATTTCTTGGACCTGTTAGAGCATACGCTAAATCAGATTTAAATAACTGGAGCGCAGTGTTGCATCTTAAACACAATAAAAAATCATTCTTATTCATGGGAGATGCTGAAACTGCAGCTGAAAATGATTTATTAGCAAAAAGGCTCATAACTAAAGTAGATGTACTAAAAGTTGGCCATCACGGATCTAAGAATTCTACTTCTGCAAAATTCTTAGAAAAAGCATTGCCAACTTATTCTGTTCTTTCCGTTGGAAAAAATGGATACGGTCATCCTACTTCTGAGGTATCAAATCGCTTGAAAAAAGTGAGGTCGACTGCTTATAGAACGGATAGGTCTGGTAATATTATTTTCAACTCAAATGGAATGAAAGTTACACCAAGGATGGTGAGATAAAATGGAAAAAGGAATCATTGATCGTTTTGAAGGTGAACTAGCTGTTGTTGAATTTGGTGAAGTAATGCGAGATATACCTAAAAACAAACTACCAAAGAATTGTGAAGTTGGAGATTTACTTATCTTTGATGGAGATAGCATTATCATTGATAAAGATGGAACAGATAAGTTAAGAATTGAAATAGAGGATTTAATGAAAGAATTATTTGAAAAAGAATAAAGACAAAAAGATATAAAGAAGCTGTTCTCACTAATTTTTTGAGGACAGCTTCTTTATATGGGAAAAACTATTTTCTGAAATCATGATCTTACACTGCTTATTGAACCGAATTCTTATTTGTTGTTAGCGACTAAAAGATGTAAATGATTTAGCTTATTTAATCTCTGTAGTATATTTCCACGTTTTACCATCATCAGTTGAACGGTAAAGAATCTTGCTTCCCCCATGGTAGTCACCATCTATTCCTTGACCTATTAAAAGAGAAAGGGAGCCATTATCTTCATAAGGCATTTCAGGGGTGTCGTATGGATTATAATTTTCAGTCTTTGTTAAAGGAACTTCGATAGGTGAGAATTTCAACTTTTCAAATGTTCGGCCACCATCAGTTGTTCGATACAAATCTGTTGTGGTCGAACCATTATGAGCTAGTCCGATAAAGCCAAGATCTTTATTGATAAACGTTATTCCTGAACTGATTCCTAATTCTCCCAAAAAAGGATCAGAATTGATGGTCACCCAAGTATCTCCACCATCACTAGTTTGATCTAATACATAAAAACGAGAACCTAAAGCAGCGTCCACTACACGTAATTGATAACCAGATTGCTTATTCAAATAGTATAACTCTTCTTCGCTACTTTCATGAGTATCAATTGCCACTTTTTCTTGTAAAGAAGACTTTATTAAAGAGTAATCAATGAATCGAACAGGTGTAATGCTCGGTTCATTAGGCGCATAAATAGAAATAGTATAGCCAGTTATTTCCTCATTCGCTGATGTTATTGGGAAGGTCACACCACGTTTATTAAAGTAACGAACACTACTGTCGTTGTATCCCCAACTGCGGTAACCTGTATAATAAATACCAAGCGTTTCTTCGTTCCAATCTTTA
>JAVWJE010000082.1:0-8150 GCA_036639135.1 Carnobacterium sp.
GTTTTGACAACTTCTAAATATTACCAGATGTTGTTTAACTTGTCAACAACTTTTTCATATTTATTTTTTCATCACTGCGATGTATCGCTGCGACATCTACTAATATAACAGCTTTTTAAACTTACGTCAACTGTTTTTATGATAAATAAACATTTTCTTATTTATCCAGATAGAAATTGCTTTTACTAAAGGAATTGTCCTTTTTCAAATAAACGAAACTGATTTTTTTATTTAAATTTTAAAGCTTTATTGGTTATTTTTGAAAAGTATAAATATTCATTTTTTTGGTTTTTCCCTCCTTCTCTCTATAGAACAAAATTCCTAGTAATTTATTCTAAAAAAAACCCCATAGCTTGACGATTCAAAAGACTAGATTAAAAATAATCCAATCTTTTAAACTTGCAAGAACTACGGAAGTTTTCTTTATTAATTATTACGCATTGCTGGAAAAAGTAAAACATCACGAATAGATTGAGCATTTGTTAAGAGCATAACTAAACGGTCGATTCCTATTCCTAATCCACCAGTTGGCGGCATACCATATTCTAAAGCTTCTATAAAGTCTTCATCTACAGGATGTGCTTCATCATTTCCTTGTTCACGTTCTTTTCCTTGTGCTTCGAAACGTTCTTTTTGATCAATCGGATCATTTAATTCACTAAACGCATTTCCGTATTCATTCCCTACAATAAATACTTCAAAACGATCAGTAAATCTGGGATCAACAGAATTTTTCTTTGCCAAAGGAGAAATTTCGACTGGATGCCCAAATATAAAAGTAGGTTGAATTAATTTATCTTCTACAAACATTTCAAAAAATTCGTTAACGACATGCCCAAATTGGCTATGCTCTGGCACTGGAACGTTATGCTCTTCCGCAAGTGTAACAGCTTCTTCAGCAGTCATTTCTTGCCAAAAATCAACACCTGTTTGCTCCTTGATCGCATCTACCATATGCTGACGTTTCCATGGGCTAGCGATATCAATTGCTTGTTCATTATAAACAATATGACCTGTTCCCACTACTTTTTCTGTAACCGTTCGAATCAACTCTTCCGTTAAATTCATTACGTCATCAAAATCAGTATAAGCTGTATATAACTCTAACATGGTAAACTCTGGATTGTGTGTTGTATCTATCCCTTCATTGCGGAACACACGCCCGATCTCATAAACTTTTTCCATGCCTCCGACTATCAGTCGTTTTAAATGTAGTTCCAACGCAATACGTAGATACAGTTCCATATCTAAGGCATTATGGTGTGTAATAAACGGTCGCGCAGCTGCCCCACCAGCAAGGTTGTGCAATGTTGGAGTTTCTACTTCTAGATAGTCTTTTGCATTTAAAAAGGTACGAATTTCACGAATAATTTCGCTTCGTTTTGTAAAACGGTCAAAACTTTCTTGATTACTAATTAAATCTAGGTAACGTTGTCTGTAACGTTGTTCTATATTTGTTAACCCATGATATTTATCTGGCAAAGGTCGCAAAGCTTTCGACAATTGTACAATAGAAGTCGGTTTAATTGTAACTTCACCCGTATTTGTTTTCATGACTGTTCCTGTAACTCCAATAAAGTCACCTAAATCAGCACTATCAAATGTCTCATAGTCCTCATCGCCTACTGCGTCTTTACGTACATAAATTTGGATTCTGCCCTTACGATCTTGTAAATGCGCAAAACCAACTTTTCCTTTTCCACGCTTAGTCATTATTCGACCAGCAATTGTTACGACATCTTCTTTTTCAGAAATTTCTTCTTTCGTAAGTCCATCATAATTTGCATGTAGTTCACCTGATAAATGCGTTCTTTCAAAACGTCCACCAAAAGGATCAATTCCACGTTCACGTAAATGAGTCATTTTTTCTCGTCTCACTTGTAATTGATCATTCATTTCTTCGTGTATTTCTTCGTGGTTCATGTTTTTCACTCCATTTCTCTAATTATTACATCTGTTTAGTTGTCTTCTTTAATAATGCCAAGAGCGCACAAAAAAAGCAAGTGAATTAGAGAAGTTCTTATGTATTCTCTAACTTGCTTTCTTGTCTACTTTTATTTACATCAGCCTATTATACTGTTGCTTTTCATATTTTTTCAATCCTATATTTTTCTATCCTTAAAAGGAACAAGTTATTTCCATTTTATTGTTTATTTATTCTTCACTAGAAAATACAGCTGTTGAAAGGTAACGTTCTCCATTATCAGGAGCAATCGTAACAACTTTTTTTCCTGCTCCTAATTTGATAGCTACATCTATCGCTCCTTTAATTGCTGCGCCAGAGGAAATTCCAACTAATAAACCCTCTAGCAAAGCTACTTTGCGAGTCATCTCAAAAGCTTCTTCACTTGTAACATGTAAAACATCATCATATATAAGAGTATCTAGCACTTTAGGTACGAATCCTGTTCCGATTCCTTGGATTTTATGAGGACTAGGCTTCCCACCACTTAATATTGGTGATTCCGTTGGTTCAAGAGCATATACTTTGGTACTAGGATCTGCTTCTTTCAAAACTTTCCCTACACCGGTCAATGTTCCACCAGTTCCTACAGTAGCGACAAAGGCATCTGGTGATTCTCCAGCAAACGCTGCTAATATTTCGGGTCCTGTAGTTGCTGCATGAACAGCAGGATTAGCCAAATTTTCAAATTGTAATGGCATAAAGTGGCCAGGTTGAGCAGAAATTTCTGTCGCTTTAGCAATAGATGCTTTAATTCCATCTACTCCTGGTGTCAACACTAGTTCAGCACCATATGCTATTAACAATTTACGACGCTCAATACTCATCGTATCGGGCATGACTAAGATAGCCTTATACCCCTTGGCTGCTGCAATCATTGCTAATCCAACACCTGTGTTCCCACTAGTTGGTTCCACAATTGTATCTCCTGCTTTTAACTTTCCTTCTTGTTCAGCAACTTCAATCATGTTTAATGCTATTCTATCTTTTACACTTCCACCAATATTTGCTGATTCTATCTTGACGTAAACATCTGCTGCACCGATTGGAACCACTTTACTTGATAACTTCAATAAAGGCGTATCTCCAATTAGGTCTGTAATACTCGTAACTATTTTCACCATTAACTTATTCCTCCTTAAAAATGATTTCATTACAATAATTTTTAAGTTTATCTATTGTGATAGCAAGCATAAGCCATTTTTTTAGTGATTCTAAATAGAAACATCGCTTGCTTGCTTAATTGATTGCTTCTGCTTTTAAGCTTTCTAAATCAGCAACATCAAAATGGTATTGATTGCCACAGAAATGACAACTTGCTTCCGCACCATGATCTTCTTCAATCATACTTTCTATCTCTTCGCCACCAAGAGCAATTATAGCTGTTGCAAAACGTTCTTTTGAACATTCACACTTAAACACAACAGGCATTTTTTCTAAAATTTTTACATTTCCTTCTCCCATTAGAAGATCTAAAATAGATTCTGGGTTTTCTCCCTTTTCCATTAACTGAGATATCATTGGAATAGAAGCTAAACGATTTTCAAGAGCTGTAATCGTTTCATCTGTTGCATCTGGCATAACTTGAATCATGAAACCTCCAGCTGCTTTAATAGTATCATCTGTATCTACTAATACACTTAATCCGATAGCTGAAGGCGTTTGTTCTGAAGTCGCCATGTAATAAGTGAAGTCTTCACCTAATTCCCCACTGACTAATGGAACTTGTCCAGAAAAAGCTTCTTTCATCCCTAAGTCTTTGGTTACAGTTAATGTACCTTGTGTCCCTACTGCTCCACGAACGTCTAGTTTTCCTGCTTCATTTAACGAAAGACTTATTTTTGGATTAGCGATATAGCCTTTTACTTCACCTTTTCCATTGCTATCAACAATAATGTGACCAGCTGGGCCATTCCCTTCAACTTTTACAGTCATTTTTTCTTTGCCTTTTAACGTAGCTCCAAGTAAGATTCCACCTATCATTGTACGACCCAAAGCTGCAGAAGCCGCACTCCAAGTTTCGTGTCTGCGTTGTGCTTCTGCAACTGTTTCTGTTGCATCAACAACATACACCCTAACTTCGCCATTGTAACCTAAACTTTTTAATAAATAATCTGACATTTACTTAACTCCTTTAATAGTCCTTTTTTTGCTATTCTCACTTTAAATCAGAATGTTACTAAAGTAAAGTAAGTGTATTTATTGGTTAGTATTGAATAAAAAAAAGGAGCGCACATACGCGCATCCTTTTTCCCTAATACAGATTAATGATTGTCTAAATCATCATTCTTTTTTTCATGCTCATCTTCATCGACGCCTAATTCTTTTCTTACATCTTCTACAATCTCTTCAGCGTCTTCTTCTGAATCATGCTTTCTTTCTATCGTTTCTTTCTTTTCTTTTTCTAAACGTTTCGTTTCTTTCGCTTCTCTGTCACGCTTGATTTCTTCAAACGTTTTTCCTTCAGCTTCTTCATGAGGAAACTCATTTTTTGAAGACTTTACAAGAACTGGCATTTCGCCTGTTTCGAATAAACTCTTAATTGTTAACTCATCTAACGTTTCTAATTCAAGCAATTTTTCAGCTATTAGTTTATGTTGTTCTTTGTGATCTTCAAGTATTTGACGTGCTTGATTATGTGCTGCAACAATAATACTACGAACTTCTTGATCAATTTCAAATGCAACTTGCTCAGAATAAGCTTTCGTTTGACCATAATCTCGGCCAACAAATACTTGATGGTTTCCTTCATATTGTACTGGACCTAACTTGTCACTCATCCCATACTCCGTTACCATACTTCTAGCTAAAGCAGTTGCTTGTTGGAAGTCATTGCTTGCGCCTGATGATTGTGAGTCGAAGACTAATTCTTCCGCTACACGTCCACCTAGCAAACCTACAATTTGTTCAGTCATTTCTTTTTTAGTCATTAAGAATCGATCTTCTTTAGGAAGCATGATGGCATATCCGCCAGCTCTTCCACGAGGTACAATCGTTACCTTATGAACAACTCGTGCATCATTTAAAACCATTCCACAAATTGTATGACCCGCTTCATGATATGCAATCATTGCTCGTTCAACTTTACTGATCACTTTATTCCTCTTAGCTGGACCTGCAATAACTCGGTCTTGAGCTTCGTCTAAATCTAGAGCATCAATTGTTTTTTTATTGCGTCTTGCAGCTACTAAAGCAGCCTCATTTAATAGATTTTCTAAATCAGCACCAGAAAATCCTGGAGTTTGAGTTGCAATGATTCTTAAATCTACATCTTTACTAATTGGTTTGTTTTTAGCATGAACTTTCAGGATTGCTTCGCGTCCTTTAACATCTGGATGTCCAACTAAAATTTGACGGTCAAAACGACCTGGACGTAACAAAGCAGGATCTAAAACGTCAGAACGGTTTGTTGCAGCAATAACGATAACTCCTTCATTACCAGAGAAACCATCTAACTCAACTAATAATTGGTTTAATGTTTGTTCACGCTCGTCATGTCCGCCACCCATTCCTGCGCCACGTTGACGACCTACTGCATCAATTTCATCGATAAAGATAATAGATGGTGCAGTTTTCTTAGCATTTTCAAATAAATCACGTACACGACTTGCTCCAACTCCGACAAACATCTCAACGAAGTCTGAACCAGAGATAGAATAAAACGGTACGCCAGCTTCACCGGCAACAGCTTTAGCAAGCAAAGTTTTACCTGTTCCAGGAGGTCCCTCTAATAGAACACCAGCTGGAATACGTGCACCAAGCTCAGAGAAACGTCTTGGGTCTTTTAAGAATTCAACAACTTCAACAAGTTCTTCTTTTTCTTCATCTGCACCAGCAACATCAGAAAAGCGAACTTTGTTAGCTTTATTATCAGATTCTTTTGCTTTTGATTTCCCAAAATTCATGACGCCGCGTCCACCTTGTCCGCCGCCGCCTTGTCCACTTTGTCCCATCATCATATAGATGAAGAACACAAAAATAACTAATGGTAAAACAGAAACTAACAACGTTACCCATATCCCTGAAGATTCCTCAGGAAGTGGTGCCACTTCTATATTATTCCCTTTTGCAAGAGAATCAATTTTGCTTACTGTTGAATCATTTTGTAAAACAGATGTTGTAAAGTTTTTGCTAGATGTTTCCGTCGATCCAAAAATATTGATATTTGAACCAGACTCTTTTTTCAAGGGTTGAGCTTTACGATACTCCCCAGTGATTTTATATACACCGGCGTTGGGTTGAATTGTGAATTTTTTGATTTGATTTTCTTCTAATTGCGTTACGAATTCACTAGCCGGAATTTCCGTGGTTTGTTCCCCAGATGAGCCGCCTGTTGCCCAGGCCACGATTCCAATAATTCCTAGAAACACGATTGCATAGAAGACTCCATTTTTTAAGAGTCCTTTTTTCATTGTTGCCCTCCTTCTACAAATAAACCTTCATAGTTTTGTTCTGTATTTTTTAATTTAAACATATTAAACCCATCTAATCATATCACATTTGACCATCATTGACCATTTATTTCTACTGGTAAATTTCAGGCTTCAAGATGCCGATGTATGGCAGGTTACGGTATTTTTCATCGTAATCTAAACCATAGCCAACTACAAACTCATTGGGTACTAAGAAACCAACATAGTCAGCTTTTACATCAACAACTCGTCCTTCAGGTTTGTCTAGCAAAGTAACAATTTTAATTGAGTTAGCTTTACGGTAACGGAACATTTCTATTAAATAATTTAAAGTCCGACCACTATCGATGATATCCTCAACAATTAATAAGTCTTTTCCTTCAACATTTGTATCCAAATCTTTAAGGATTTTCACTTCACCTGAAGAAGTGACACCTCCTCCATAACTTGAAACATCCATAAAATCCATCTCAAGGTAAACGTCCATTTCTTTAATCAAGTCCGACAAGAATGGTGTTGCTCCTTTTAGAATTCCAACAACCAATGGTGTTTTTTCTTTATAATCGACTGTCAATTCTTTTCCTAGTTCTAATGTTCTTTCTGCTAATACTTCTCTTGAAAAAAGTACGCGCTCAATATCATTCTTCATAATTTTTAAGTTCTCCTCTTCAATACGTTCTCTTTTACTTTTGGTGAACGAGTATGTATTGTATTTTATCAGTTTCACGTTGAATAGACAATCTAGATTCTTTATATTCTAACAACCAAATAATTTCATTTGAGGAATCAGCTAATAATAGCATTTCTTCTCTGGCTCTTAGAGGCACTTTTTGATCGATTAGAATATCTTTAATTTTTTTATGCCCTCTTTTCATGCCTTTTATCGTCATTCGATCTCCAGGTTTGCGATGCCGAATGATTAAAGGCAAAACTATCTGACTAGGTTCAAGCCAGATATGCGAATCTTTTTCAAAAGGTGAATCAGCATGTGCCGCTACTTGAAATATCCCTACACGTGTTTCATCTGCTAAAGAAACCCAGTGGTTAAGAGCTATTGTTTCTTCTTTTTGAAAAAAGGTTGCTTCGCTCAGGTTATCTTTTTCTAAAAAAAACCGATTGTATTGTCGTCTTGCCTTCCAGCCATTAGGCAAATCCAATTGAACATTAGATTTAGCCCCATTCATCAAATCTAGTAATTCTTCTACTTGTTTTCTGAGTGTCTCAACTGGATAAGAGCGATACAACTTCTCTAATAAAAGATGCTTTAAAACTTGGCGTTGAATTTCAGGTTCAAATTCTAGTAAACCTAGTTGATCTATTTCATAGAAATTAGATTTACTTTCCAATATGATTTGTTCAGTTTTTTGTCGAATAACTTGATTAGCTATAAATAGGACATCCGTTAAATCAGATGAGAAGTCTTTGAAGTGATTCAAAACCTGATTATTTTCAAGTTTTAAAAGGGGAACGATTTTTTGACGGTAGCGATTGCGAGTGTACATCAAATCAATATTTGTCTCATCTTCATAATAACTCAGTTGATGAGCTTCACTATAAGTGTAAATATCTTCTTTAGAATAATGCAATAATGGTCGAACAAGCAAACCAGGACCAAAGGGTCGATGAACTTGAATACCCGACATACCTTCAATTTGTCCGCCACGTACTAATCTCATCAAAATTGTTTCTAATTGGTCGTCTGCATGGTGAGCTGTTAGGAGATGAGTCGCGTTGTTTTTTTTCATCAGTTATTAAAAAAAAATATAACAGAAAAA
>JAVWJE010000083.1:0-1985 GCA_036639135.1 Carnobacterium sp.
CAACACCTATCGGAAATTTAGAAGATATGACGATTCGCGGAATTAGATTACTAAAAGAAGTTGACTTAATCGCTTCAGAAGACACAAGAAATACACAAAAACTATTAAATCACTTTGAAATTAAAACGCCTCAAATAAGCTTTCATGTACACAACACGAAAGAACGAATAGACCAGTTGAAAGAAAAGCTGTTAGCAGGAGATACAATTGCTCAAGTTAGTGATGCAGGCATGCCTTCAATTAGTGACCCTGGGCACGAGCTCGTCCTTGCTTGTATTGAAGCGGATATTCCAGTTGTTCCGTTACCAGGAGCCAGTGCGGGGTTAACAGCCTTAATAGCATCAGGAATTGCACCACAGCCATTTTATTTTTATGGGTTCTTGCCACGAAAGAAAAAGGAACAACTGAAGGAGTTAGAAGAGTTAAATTGCAGACCTGAAACAATCATTTTATATGAATCACCACATAGGCTAAAAGAAGTGCTAAAAAATATGTTAACTGTTTTTGGTCCGGAACGTAAAATAGTATGTTGTCGAGAGTTAACTAAACGATATGAAGAATTTATCCGTGGAACAATGGAAGAAATGATTGATTGGGCAGCGAATTCGGAAATTAGAGGAGAATTCTGTCTAATTATTGAAGGAAATAGTGAAGGTTCATTAATGGAGAAACCAGACACATCGTGGGAAAGCTTATCGGTAATAGAACACGTCAATTTTTTAATGGAAGAAAAAAAAATTACGAGTAAAGAAGCGATTAAACAAGTAGCTAAAATTAGAAGTAGCAAAAAACAGGAAATTTATGCTGTTTATCATGAAATCAAATGAAAAGTAAGGTGTCATGGTTTTTTGTCAGGATCGTTTTTTTTAGGAGATAAAAAAAACAGTTGCTCAGAAATGTATTAGTCCGTATACTAATATTAACATCATAAAATAATGAATGACAGAGATCATTCGTTTTAGGAGGAAAATAAAATATGAAACAACAAACGGCAACTGGTGAACAAACCATGTCAGGCTACCAAAAGAAAGTTTTAGCTTCATCAGCAGTAGGATACGGGTTAGAGAATATGGATATTATGTTTCTTTCCTTTTCGCTATCTTCCATTACTGCTCAATTGCAGCTAAGTAGCGCGGCAGCAGGGCTAATTTCTACGATAACAAATCTAGGAATGTTACTAGGGGGCGTTTTATTTGGTGTGTTGGCAGACAAACACGGCCGAATTAAGATGTTTAGTTATACAGTATATATCTTTGCGTTTGCTACTGCAGCGATGTATTTTGCAAATAACATCTACTTAATTTATCTCTTCCGATTTTTAGCAGGAATAGGAGCTGGTGGAGAATACGGAATTGGTATGGCACTAGTTGCTGAAGTATTCTCTAGGAAAAAAATGGGAGCCATGACTTCTATTGTTACTATCTCTGGTCAATTAGGCTCAATCTTAGCAGCTATTCTAGCAGCATTGATTATTCCGACTCTAGGTTGGAATACCCTCTTCTTGTTTGGTTTGTTTCCCGTTGTTATGGCTGTTCTAGTTCGTAAACATTTAGATGAAACGGATGAATGGAAACAATCAAAACTAGAAAAAAACGGACCATCCATTTCGATTAAAGAATTGTTTAAAACAGCTAAGTTAACGAGATTAACTATTTCATTAATGTTGATGGCTACTGTTCAAATTGCAGGTTACTTTGGATTAATGAACTGGCTGCCTTCTATTTTACAAAAGAGTTTAGGATTATCCGTATCGGGCTCATCTATTTGGATGATTTCTACCATCATTGGTATGAGCATTGGAATGCTGTTATTTGGTAGACTCCTAGATAAACTAGGGGCTAGAACAGCTTACGGGCTATTTTTACTAGCATCTGCAGCATCCGTTTTCCTTTTCGTAACGGCAACGAGTGAATGGACTTTATTATTAGGTGGAGCGATTGTAGGATTCTTCGCTAACGGTATGTTCGCAGGGTATGGGGCTATCG
>JAVWJE010000083.1:1995-8142 GCA_036639135.1 Carnobacterium sp.
CGTTCAACGGCTAATAATGTTATTTTAAATGTTGGAAGAGCAGTCGGAGGGTTTTCTTCTGTCGTAATCGGAATTATTTTAGACCGATACAATTTACTAGCAGTTATGATATTCTTAGCGGCGTTGTATTTGTTTAGCTTTGCAATTATGATGAGTGTGAAAGGTTTGAAAAAAGAAAATTATCAAAATCCAGATTATCAAGTAGAATAGGGCAAGTAAAAACCTCTGAAGGAAATTCAGAGGTTTTTTTATTTTTAAGGAAGGTCAGTAGGAATAGTTTCTTTAGCTAACAGATCACGAATATCTTTTAAATACTGTTCAGCAGCGGGAATTTCAACTTCTTCGGCTTCGACGCCTTCTTCTCGTTTAAACTTGGCAGCAGCTGTATTAATAATTTTTATAAACATAAAAACAACAAAAGCAATAATTAAGAAGTTAATAATAGCTTGTAAAAAAGAGCCGTACGCTAAGTTGGCGGTACCAACCTTAACAGATAAAGCGGAGATATCGTGACCACCAGTTAGCATGCCAACTAAAGGCATGATGATGTCTTTAACTAAAGAAGTAACAATTGTTGTGAAGGCAGCACCAATAACAACACCGACAGCTAGATCGAGTACATTTCCTCTGAAAGCAAATTCTTTAAATTCATTTATAAAATTTTTCATTTTGCATCATCCTCTCATTTTGTTATTTAGACAAGTATAACTGAAGCGAATAAATTACACAAATATTTAATAAAGCAGTGGGAAGAAGTAAAATTTAAGGTATAATGAAGAAAAGGATTATTTGAAGGAGGAAGTAAAAATGACTAAAAAATTAACGGCTTTTCTTATAGCAACAACGGGCCTATTGGTCTTAAGTGCCTGTGGTGAAAAAACGAATGATACACCGATGGAGTCATTGAATAGTTCTAATGAAACTTCAGAAGTAGAGTCATCTAATCAAGTGCAAGTGACAGAAGATGGTTACCGAACAATGTACGAAGCTAGTTTAGCACAATTTGAAAATGGAAAGTTGGATGAAGCAGCTGGAAGTATTGAAATAGTGTTAGAAGATGACTTATCTGACTATCCTGAATTAAAAACTCAAGCAATAGAGTTGAAAACAAAAATTAATACCGCACAAGCTGAAAAAGTTAAATCGGATGAAACAGCCATGATTATTGAAAACTCCATATATAAGACAGAACGTGTTTCTGAATTAGCAGCAACTGAATTCAAAGCAGCAACGGGACACGATATTAAAAGTGCAAGCGATGATGATATTAAGACTTGGTTAGATGAAAAAGAAGCAACTGAAAACTCAGCAACTGCTTCATCAGAATCAGTAGCAGTTTCATCAGAAAGCGCAAGCAGTAGTTCAGTATCTTCAGAGAACACGCCTGTTATTTCAGTAGAAGAAGAGCGGAATAGTGTGTTAGAAAAAATTGTTGCTTTGACAGGTATCTCTGCAAAAGACAATCAATTTTATAGTTCAAAAGAAGATGAAAATACTTATCAAGTAGAAGTTCGACATGCTCATGAAGTAGATGGGGTAGGAATTTCAAATATGGTGGGTATGTTTAAATATGACCTCTTAACAGAAACATTAATGAAGATGGATCCATTAACTGGAGAATATAACGTCTATACAAAATAAATATAAGATTGGAACACTCTGAAGAATGTTAGAGTGTTCTACTTTTTTCGCTAATTATTTGCTTACATAGAACAAACGGCCGAACTTTATTTTCAAAAATAATATGATCTCAGTCTTATAAATAGAAAGAAAAATTCATTAATTGAAATATTTTAGACATAAAGGTAACGAATTCGTCATTTTGTATTGAAATAAAAAATGACTTACTGTAAATTAAACTATGTAGGATAATAAATGAAGCTCAAATTAAAAATAATTAATATAAATAACAGCATAAAAAGATTTTTATCTAAGAGCTGAGGAAATGAGAGAAATTGTCATGTGCGGATTTGTGGGATATTTATCGAACGAAAAAGAACAACTAGTCAGAAATCAAAAAGAACTTGTTCAAAAGATGAATCAGTCTATTATACATAGAGGTCCAGACGAAGAAGGTTACTATGTTGATGAATTTATTTCATTGGGATTTAGACGCTTAAGCATTATTGATATTGAACATGGACACCAGCCGTTGTCTTATGAACAAGAACGGTATTGGATTATTTTTAATGGAGAAATTTATAATTATATTGAATTAAGAGATGAGTTAGTCGTTAAAGGATATACTTTCCAGACAGAAAGCGATACAGAAGTTATGTTAGCTGCTTATGCAGAGTATAAAGAAGAAGTAACGTCTAAGTTACGAGGCATGTTTGCTTTCGTTATCTGGGATAAACAAGAAAAAGTATTTTTTGGAGCACGTGATCAGTTTGGTATCAAACCTTTTTATTATGCAGTTGAAGATGAAGGACTTTATGTAGCTTCTGAAAAGAAAGCTATTTTAAATGCGATCGATAACAAAGAACTAGACCAAGTTGCTTTGCAAAATTACTTAACTTTCCAGTATGTACCAAATTCAAATACGATGCACACAGCGATTAAAGAACTCCCACCAGGACACTATATCACTAAGAAATTAAATGAAGAGATGATTATTACAAAGTACTGGCAGGCTGATTTTAAGCCTGTAATGAAAACAGAAGAGACCTTTGTCAAAGAAATAAAAGATAGTTTGTATGATTCGATTGAAAAACATATGCGTTCGGACGTAACCGTCGGCTCATTTCTATCTGGTGGAATAGATTCTTCCATTATTACTGCGATAGCTAAGGAATTTAACCCGAAATTAAAAACATTGTCGGTTGGATTTGAAAGAGAAGGCTACAATGAAATCAATTTGGCTGAAGAAACGGCTGAAGAATTAAAAGTGGAAAATTTCAGCTACACCATCACAGCTCAAGAATTTATGGATGAGTTCCCAAAATTTGTATGGCATATGGATGATCCATTAGCTGATCCAGCGGCTGTACCTCAATTCTTTTTATCAAAGTTAGCACGAAAACACGTAAAGGTTGCTTTGTCAGGTGAAGGTGCAGATGAAATATTTGGTGGCTATGGTATTTACAATGAACCGCATTCGTTAAGATTATTTGCTAATACTGGTCGTGTAACAAACTACGCGCTTAATCACTTAGCTAGATTGATGCCAGAAGGGGTAAAAGGGAGAAGTTTTCTATTAAGAGGAACAACTTCTTTAGAGAATCGCTATGTCGGTAATGCCAAAATATTTGATGAAGCTGAAAAGAAAAAAGTTCTAACCAATTATAATATAAATTATCCGTATATGGCCGTTACAGAGCCTTTGTATCAGCAAACAATTGGGTACAGTCCAATAGATAGAATGCAACTGATAGATATCAACACTTGGTTAAGTGGTGACTTGCTATTGAATGCAGATAGGACAACAATGGCTCATGCATTGGAATTAAGAACACCTTTTTTAGATAAAGAGGTATTTAAAGTTGCTCAGCAAATTCCAGCTAACTTAAGGATTGCTAACGGAACAACAAAATATATTTTGAGAAAAGCTGTCGAAGGTATCGTTCCAGATGACGTTTTGTATCGTAAGAAACTTGGTTTCCCAGTTCCTATTCGTCATTGGTTAAAAGATGAAATGTATGAATGGGCTTTGAAAATTATCAATGATTCTCAGACAGATCATTTATTAAACAAAAAATACGTAGTAGATTTACTGAACAAACATAGAATAAGCAAAAACGATTACTCTCGTAAAATATGGGTTATGCTGACATTTATGGTTTGGCACCGTGTTTATATTGAAGATAAAGAAGAATTTTTAATAGAACCTTTAAGCTATGCAGTTAAACAATAGGTTACTACTAGGTAAAGTGAACCAGAAAAAAGAACACAAAAAGAGCTGAGAAAATAGTGTCTCAGCTCTTTTTGTGTTGCAGTAATTGCATAGCTCATTTAGCTAGATCTTTACTTTTTTGATATAATCAGCCACAGGATAGTCTGATAGAGGCAAATCCGTTTTTTCGCCTGTAATCAGTTGTGTCAAAATGCGAGCGATGATTGGTCCAGATGTTAAACCTGATGAGCCTAAACCACTGGCTACATAAAGATTAGGAGAGTCTGGGACTTCACCAAAAAATGGAGAAAAATCAGAAGTGTAAGCACGTGTACCTACGCGAGCTTCTTTTATCGTCGCTTTCGTTAGGCTAGGAGCAAGTTTAGATACTTCATCCAACATACCAGCTAGCTTTTCTTCAATAATAGTTAAGTCGTAACCTTCATCATTTTCGTGGGTAGCACCGACCACGATACGTCCATTTGGAAAAGGAATGATATCTTTTTCGCCATCTGGCATAACCACAGGCCAATCTTTTGTTTCGTTTTCTACTTCTAAATAAATCAATTGCCCTTTTTGTGGTCGGATATCAACTGAAAACCCTAGAGGTTCTAAAATTTGTGGCAACCAAGCACCGACTGTTAAAATGACAGTAGAAAATTGCTGAGCATCCCTAGATGTAGAGATAGTATACGTACCATTAGCAGAAACAGCTAATTGAGCTTGTTCATTTATATACTTTGCACCATTTAAACTAGCTGTATCTAACAATTTTTTTGTTAATAATGACCCATCGACTCGAGCTCCGCCTGAAGCAAATAAAGCTGATTGTTTTGTTTCTAACAAAGGTAATTTATCTTTGACTTCTTTAGGTGAAAGGATAGATAGTTCACCAATCTCTGGAGCAAATTCTCTTCTTCTCAAAGCTATCTTTTCAAGTTTAGTTAATAATTCAGGAGATTTTTTAAAGACAAGCGTCCCAACTTGATGATAAATATCAGAATCAGCTAGATTTTCTTTTAAATCATGAAGCAACGTTGGATAGAAAGCTGCACCAGCAGCAGCTAATTGGTACCATTTTTTATTGCGTCGTTGTGAAAGCCATGGACAGATAATACCTGCAGCAGCTGAGGTTGCTTGGCCTGTACCTTCATCATAAATGGTGACATCGTATCCTGCATGGCTAAGATAAAACGCGGTTGTTGCTCCTACAATACCAGCACCGACAATTGCAATAGACTTTTGATTAGTCATAATCGTTCACCTTTTTTCTGTAAATTTTAGTTTAGCACAAACATATTGAACAAGACGGATATGATTTTTTGTAGACACATCCTAAAGAGTGATCATCATTAAAATGACTTCAGTAGAATTTTAAACGAATTAAAAACCAAGGTTCACTACACCTTGGTTTGAATTGTGCAAGACGATAGTTTAACTAAAAAAAATCAACGAGTTTGTCCTTCACCAAAGACAATATACTTAGAAGACGTTAATTCAGTTAATCCCATCGGTCCGCGTGCATGTAACTTTTGATTGCTGATGCCAATTTCGGCACCAAATCCAAATTCAAAGCCATCTGTAAAACGAGTAGACGCATTGATATAAACAGTTGAAGAATCTATTTCACGATGGAATTGTTGTCCTGAAAAGTAATTATCTGTCACAATAGCTTCAGAATGACCAGTGCTATACTGATTGATATGGTCTATTGCTTCATCGAGAGAAGAAACAACTTTGATTGCAAGGATATAATCTGAAAATTCCGTTTCCCAATCTTCTTTTGTTGCAGGAATGGCATTTTTTAGTATTAGAAGTGCTTTTTCATCTGCTCTTAATTCAACATTGTATTCAGCTAGAGCTGGTTCAATGAAAGGCAAAAATTCAGCAGCGACATCTTTATGAATTAACAAAGTCTCTGCAGCATTACAAACAGAAGGACGAGAACACTTTGCATTAACAATAATGTCCGTTGCCATTTTTAATTGTGCAGCTTTATCAATATAAACATGACAATTTCCTGCACCGGTTTCAATAACGGGAACAGTAGCGGTTTCTAGTACTGTCTGAATAAGACGTGTGCCTCCTCTTGGAATGAGTACATCAAGATAGCGATTTAAGCGCATCATTTCGCGAGCGGTTTCTCTAGAGGTGTCTTCAATTAATTGAAGGCAATCTTTTGGAAAGCCAACAGATTCTAATGTAGTTTGAAGAACTTTAATCAAGACTTTATTAGAGTGTATAGCTTCTTTACCTCCCCTTAATATAACAGCATTACCTGATTTAAAGCATAAAGCTCCAGCATCTGTCGTTAC
>JAVWJE010000084.1:0-8116 GCA_036639135.1 Carnobacterium sp.
ACTTTATCAAAAGATAAAGGCCTTAGCTTATTGTTTCGCTAAGCACGAACACTACAAGCATCGCAGCTTGTGCGAGCATGGACTTTCCTCAGCCTAGTCAAGCTAGACCGCAATTACCCGAAATTTACAAATGATGGTTACTCTTTCTATTAATCTTCTTCTATTTCATCTAGTTTTGAACCAAAAACATGTCGTTCTAAATTAGATAAACGTTTTAAGATATCAAAATTTGTTACTGTACTGCTTGGTTGTGCTGAATAAGTCGGTTTGTTTAAAGTAGTTTGTTTTGTTAATTCATCTACTTTGCTTAATAAACGTTCATTTTCAGCTTTTAGCTGCGTTAACTCTTTGTTATATAATTCATAATCACGAATTACATCGTCTAGGTATTCATCTACTTCCGTAGGGTTATATCCTCGCATGCTAGTTTTAAACTCTTTTTGTAGAATGTCTTTAGTCGTTAATATTCTTTCTGCCATGACTACACCTCTTTTTATCTCTCGTTGATAATGCGGCATTAATCGCTTAATGTTATTATAGCAAAGATAAGCAAAAATATAAACTAATTTATATTTAAATTACATTATCCTGTTTAAAAGACACTTTGATTGTTGCTTAGGACCTATTCCTCTATAGTAGTGTTTTGTAATTGATCAAAATCTATCAAGCGACAACCATATTCTCCAGCTTCTTGCTTTTTCAAAATAGCTTGATAAAGCCATTTTGTTTTCCCTTCATTTTCTGGATCATAAACTAATAAGGCTACTTGGGTTTTTTGGAGCATAAAAGCTTGATGATTTTTCAGCTGAGATGGATCTTTATATGGTTGATGAGAAACAGAGTCTACAAAGTCAACTGTTTGCTTTAATTGTGTTAACTTCATCTGGTTTTTTTCATTCCAATTTGAACCAAACTCAACAAATGGAAAGATTATTCCTTGTTTAATTTCTGGGTAATCCATTTTTAATTCATCGACTACTTCAATCGCCCATTGCTCAACGCCAAATTGACCAGTAGTTAGTATCCAAGTAACTCCTTCTTCAATATAGGATTTAATTTCTTCTTTTAAACATTTTTTTATAATAGCAACTTTTGGGTCATCGTCTTTAAATACGCCCAATTCAAATGACCGATAGCCACTTATTAATAAATTTGTTCCCACGTATTCTCATTCCCCTTTTCTTTCAAGCCAAGTATTTGATATAATGAATCACAGGAGCGTGATAGGATTGGTTATAAGATACCCTAATGGCAAGAGTTACTCTCATGATGCCGAAAAAAATAGCAAAAAGCAAACGAAAAAGAAAGAGATATCCTTTAGCAATAGAGGCATGACTTTAGAAGAAGAGTTAAATGAAAGCAATGCTTATTACCTCGCTTTCAATAAGGCCGTTATACACAAAAAGCCAACTCCTATACAGATTGTTAAGGTCGACTACCCTAAAAGAAGTGCTGCAGTTATCAAAGAAGCTTATTTCCGTCAAGCTTCAACAACGGATTATAATGGTGTCTACAAAAGTTTTTATTTGGATTTTGAAGCAAAAGAAACAAAAAATAAATTATCTTTTCCTTTAAGAAACTTCCACCAACATCAAATAACACATATGCAAGACTGTCTTAATCAATTAGCTATTTGTTTTGTTATTCTCCGTTTTTCATTTAGCAATAGACTCTTTCTTTTAGAAGCAAGTCATTTGATTGCCTACTGGGAAAATCAAGAAGAAAAGAACCGGAAATCTATCCCTCTAAAAGACCTTGAAAAAATTGGTTACGAGATGTATTATGGATTATCGCCAAGAATTCCTTATTTATCGGTTATTGATCAACTAATTGCTAAAAATAGCTAATTAAAATTAGGAAACAAAAGGAAAAGCGTACATGCTTTCCTATCTTATAGAATTTTAAGGAGTAGAAAGAGATATGTCAGAGAAAAAAGAAAATATGTCACGTGTTTCCAAGAAAAAAACAGACCAAAAGCAACGCTCTAATTCATCAAAAAACAAAAAAAGGGGTTCAAATGTTACGTTTAAAAAGGTTCTAATCATTATTCTTGCTTTTCTAGCAGCAATTTTCATCGGAGGTGCTGGGTTATTTGCTTATTATGCTAGTTCAGCACCTGAATTGACTGAAGATGATATTACTGGTTCGATTTCATCTGAAATTTTAGATGACAAAGACGAAGTCATTTATACTCTTGGTGGACAAAAACGAGAAATCGCCACCGAAAATCAAGTACCTCAAGTTTTAAAAGACGCGATCGTCTCTATTGAAGATCAACGTTTTTATAAACATAAAGGTATCGACCCTATCCGTATTGCTGGTGCTGTGTTAGCTAACGTAACAGATGGTTTTGCCTCTCAAGGTGGAAGTACCATCACACAGCAATTGATTAAATTGTCCGTTTTTTCTACGAATGAATCAGATCAAACATTAAAAAGAAAAGCTCAAGAAGCCTGGTTAGCTTTAAAATTAGAACGTAAATATTCGAAAGAACAAATTCTTACTTTTTATATCAACAAAGTTTACATGTCTGACAACAATTACGGCATGAGTACAGCTAGTGATTATTATTATGGTAAAGAGATAAGTGAAATAACTTTACCAGAAGCAGCAATGCTAGCTGGCTTACCTCAGGCTCCTAACTCATATAACCCTAAAACAAATCCTGATAAAGCTAAAAAACGCCGTGATTTAGTCTTAGATATGATGGTAGAAAATAAAAAACTGTCGGCTGAAGAAGCTGAAAAAACTAAATCTACGTCAGTAGAAGAAAACCTTGTCAATCGTACAGAAGAACAAGCAAATGAATTGATTTTTGATTCTTATTTGAAAGAAGTTATTACAGAAGTAAAAGAAAAAACTAAATTAGATCCTTATACAGCTGGTTTAACGATTCATACCAACCTAAATATGGATGCACAAAAAAAATTATTTGACATTCTAAACTCAGATGAGTATGTTAACTTCCCTGATCAAAACCTACAAGCTGCTGTATCTATGGTAGATGCAAAAACCGGCCAATTAAAAGCCATTGGTGGTGGAAGAAACCAAGAAGTGCAGTTAGGAACTAACCGTGCCGCTGAAATGAACCGCAGTGTTGGTTCTGCTATAAAACCACTTTCTGTTTATGGACCAGCGATAGAATACTTAAATTATTCTACCTACCAACAAATAGTAGATGAACCTTACGAATATAAAAGTGGCGGTTCTCTTTATAACTATGATAGAAAATATCTAGGTCCAATCAGTATGCGTAAAGCAATCACCGATTCTCGAAATGTTCCAGCTGCTAAAACTCTTCAGGAAGTTGGCTACTCTAATTCAACCTCTTTCTTGAAAAATTTAGGTATCGACCCTTCTCAATGGAATAATAAAGCTGGCTTAGTTGAATCAAATGCTATTGGTGGGGAAATTACTCCAATCGAGCTATCAGCTGCTTTTGCTGCTTTTTCAAATGGTGGAACGTACACAGACCCTTACACTGTTTCAAAAGTAACGCTACAAAATGGAGATGAACTCAATTTAACTCCTGAATCTAAGCAATCTATGAAAGATTCAACGGCGTACATGATTACAGATATGTTAAAAGATACAGTAAATCTAGGTTCAAACCAAAACTTGGTTCCGATTGAAGGAGTACCTCAAGCTGGTAAAACTGGAACGACAAACTATACAGATGAAGAAAAAGCAAAATATAATATTCCAAAAGATGGCGTACCCGATTCATGGTTTAATGGCTATTCAAGTAATTACTCTATCGCTGTTTGGGTAGGTTATGATAAAAAATATGAAGATGGGAATTATTTAAGTACTAATTCTCAACAATTGCCAAGAAAAATTTATCGCTCCTTGATGTCTTATGTTTCTCAATCTGTTGAAAATACTGATTGGAAAAAACCTGCTTCAGTTGTAGAAGTTGCTGTAGAAGCTGGCTCTAATCCAGCAAAACTTCCAGGACCAAACACTCCAACTGATAAAATTGTTAAAGAATTGTTTGTTAAAGGAACGCAACCGACTAATGTTTCTTCTTCTTTCGGAGAAAAACTAGCAGCTCCAAGTGGCTTAGCAGCAACATACGATGAAGAAAAAGAAGAAATAGTTATTAAATGGAACGAATACAAATCTGCAAATAAAATAAATGCTGTTAATTATATTCTAACAGTTGCAGGTCAAACATTTGAAACCACTGATTTATCTTATATTGTTCAAAAACCTGCTGAAGGAAAAACAGATATCACGCTATCGGTTAAAGTTAAAGATAAGATCGGACCAAAAGCAACGACGTCTCTTACTGTTCCTCCAAAAGCAGAGGAAGAAGAAGAAAAAGATAGTAGTACTGAGGATAGTTCGTCTCAAAGCTCAGAAGAAAGTTCTATAGAAAGTTCAAAACCAGAAAGCAGTTCTGAAATCAGTTCTGAAAGTAGTTCTGAAAGTAGTTCTGAAAGTAAAGTTGAACCTGAAAGTCAAAGTAGTGTCAGCAGTGTTCTTCCTGATGAGACTACCGAAAAACCAGCTGATAAACCTGGCAGTGAAAAACCTGCTATTAATAACGTCGAATAAGGATTCCATTTCTAAACAAACAAATAGACTAAATCATTCTCTTAAAAAGAATGGTTTAGTCTATTTTGTTTTAAAAACTATTATAGACCTAATAATGAAAGACAAACAGAATGATCATGATTTCTAGCTATACATTGATAACGACCAAAAAAAATAAGGCGGTGATGAGCTATGCTCCACATTTCAAGCGGCAATTTTTCCATCAATGTCTTCTCAACTTCGCGAACGGTTGCATTCGGTGAACAGATACCTAACCGTTTAGTTACCCGCTCAACATGAGTATCTACGGCTATAGCTGGAATGCCAAAAGAAACACTTAAAACAACATTTGCAGACTTTCTACCAATACCAGGTAGAGACTCCAATTCTTCTCTTGTACGAGGCACTTCACTATTAAAATCATTTATTAATTTTTGACAACAGCCTTTAATAAATTTTGATTTATTTCGATACAATCCAATTGTTTTAATCATATCCATTATATCTTCGATTGGTGCTCTTACAAAATCTTCTGGAGTTGGGTATTTTTTAAATAGTTTTGGCGTTATCTTGTTCACAGAAATATCGGTTGTTTGCGCACTCAGCATAACAGCAATCAGCAATTCAAAAGTATTGTGGTGTATTAATTCGCATTCTGCATTTGGAAAAAGTTCTCCCATTGCTTCAATAATTTTAATTGTTTTCTTTTTACTCAACAAGTTGAAGACTCCTTTTCTATTATTTTGAATCATTTAACCAGTTGTGAAGGGGTACTTTTGCTGTTATTATTTTATCTGTTGGTCTTTTGGTTTCTGGTTTATTTGATTGTTTTCGACGACTTTGAGCTTCTTTTTCCACTTGGGCCTTAGTCCGAATATTTTTACGTTCCCAATTTAATAGAATTCGATCAACGTATTTCAAATTGTATACTTGACTTAAAACAGCTTCTCTTAATGCCATTTCAATTAATTCAGCAGAGTACTTATCATCATCTAACCACATCCCGATTGTTTGGATTTCAATTGGCGATAATGCCCGACCAAATTCGGATTCAAAATGTTGGAATAAATCTTTTTCATTTACTTGTTTTTCTTGGTGTTGAACCGTCTTTTTAGTTTGTACTAAAAATAAAGCTAATTTATCCCAAAGCAAAGAAAGATTGTATTGGTCATTCGTTTTTCCTTCAGAATTCTTTTCAGTTTCAATAGATAGCACATTTTTTTGCATTAAATCGTGGATGCCTTGGAAAACATCTGCGGATGAAACACCCATTCTTTTAGCAATCTCTTCTGTATCTGGAAATAATATTCCACTATCTATAAACGATTTCAACTGCAATAATAAAACCAATTGTTCATTTGTTAAGCCGATGTCTCTGTATCTTTTTAAAAGAACATTTGAAATTGTCGTATTGCCAGCAGCCAACCATTCCTTTAAAAGTTGATTGTCCATTGTATTCTTCTCCCCTAACTCTTTTTCTTCCACTTATTATTTCATCGGAAAATTTCTTTTTATTATTCGATAAAAGACAGCAACTTAAGTTTTCTTAAGTTGCTGTCTTTTTTTATCTTCAATCTATGGGTAAATACGGTTCAACAAACGTGGGAATGGAATAGATTCACGGATGTGTTCTGTTCCACAAATCCATGTTACAGCTCTTTCTAATCCTAATCCGAAACCTGAATGTGGAACTGAGCCATACTTACGTAAATCTAAATACCAAGCATAATCTTCTTTCGTTAAACCAAATTCTTTAATGCGCTCTGTTAATGCTTCAAAATCAACTTCACGTTCACTCCCACCAATAATTTCTCCATAGCCTTCAGGAGCAATTAAGTCAGCACACAACACAACATCATCGCGGTCTGGGTGTGGTTTCATATAAAATGCTTTAATGGCTTTAGGGTAGTTCAAAATGAAGACGGGTTTATCAAACTGTTCAGCAATAAACGTCTCATGTGGAGAACCAAAATCATCTCCCCATTTAATTTCATCAAAGCCATTTTCATTTAATAAGACAATTGCATCATCATAAGAAATTCTAGGGAAAGGCAATTTAGTATAGTTTTCTAAAACCTCTCTATCGCGTCCTAATACTGTTAATGCGTGATCACAATGGTCTAATACACTTTGAATAATATAGGCAATATATTTTTCTTGAACTTCTAGACTTTGTTCATGATCCATAAAGGCCATCTCAGGCTCCATCATCCAGAATTCAATTAAATGACGACGAGTTTTAGATTTCTCTGCGCGAAACGTTGGACCAAATGAAAATACTTTTCCAAAAGCCATCGCTGCTGCTTCCATATATAACTGACCACTTTGAGATAAATAAGCTTCTTCGTCAAAGTATTGAGTATGGAACAATTCTGTTGAGTCTTCAGCTGCATTGGCTGTTAAAATAGGTGGGTCGATTTTAATAAATCCTTCTTCGTTGAAGAACTTGTATGTTGCTAGAATAATTTCATTACGAATTTGCATAATGGCATGTTGTCTTGTTGAACGCAACCAGAGGTGACGATTATCCATCAAGAATTCTGTTCCATGCTCTTTTGGTGTGATAGGATAATCATGGCTTTCACCAATCACTTCAATATTTTTAACAACCATTTCGTAACCAAATTTCGAACGATCATCTTCTTGAATAACGCCTGTAATCAAAATAGATGTTTCTTGGTTTAAACCTTTTGCTAGTTGAAATATTTCATCTCCAACTTCACTTTTTACTACAATCCCTTGGAAAAATGCTGAACCATCGCGTAACTGTAAAAAAGCAATCTTTCCGCTAGAACGCTTATTTGCTACCCAAGCGCCTATCGTAACTTCTTTTCCTACATTATCTTTAGACTCTATAATTGAAATTTTTTTCACAGTCCCAAACTCCTTTAACTTCATATAAATTATTTTCGTTCTTCTAAATGATATCCATACTTATTAAGTATAACTAAATTTGTGACAGTTAGCATTAAAAATTAATAAAAATTGTCATTTCTTTCTTTTATTTGATTCGTTTAAATGTTTTTGATGTCTTTAACCCACTTGCCTTCTTTGGCTGTTACAATATAATACCCCAGTTTTCCGTTATCTTGCTCGTAAGCTACTTCCCAAACAGGTACGTCATTATCCAGTCCAATTCTAGCCTCCAACATTTTTTTAGGTTTCGTTTCTGTATAAGTTATTTGTTTAGCTTCATTTTCACTAATAAATTGTCCTGGATTTAAAACAGCGACGTTTCCGCCTTTTTGTTCCACGATTACGATCATATTTTCATCTTTTTTATTTACTCCAGAGACAGCAAAATAAGTTTTTTTGTTATTGTACCAATAAAATTCATTTACCGTTACCAATTCTGAGCTTTCTTTAGCAATTCTGGTTGTTTCTTCTTTAGCTTGCACCAAGGGTTGTCTACTTGTTCTATAAATAAAAATAGAAGAAATGATGATGATTCCCATTATAATGGTTAAAAAAATGATGATTCTTTTTTTCATGTTATCCCTACTTTAGTTAGTCGTTTATTTTTAAAATCACTTTTGGAATCATTTAAGATTCATTTAAAAAAAGAGTTAAGTTAACT
>JAVWJE010000085.1:0-7714 GCA_036639135.1 Carnobacterium sp.
TGGGAAATATGCAAGGTATGATGAAACAAATGCAAAAAATGCAAAAAGAAATGGTGAAAACACAAGAAGCTTTGAACGAAAAAGAATTTGTAGGAGCTGCTAGTGGTGACTTAGTTAGCGTAACGTTAACTGGAGATCGTAAAATGAAAGGAATTTCAATTAAACCAGAAGTCGTAGACTCAGAAGATATTGAAATTTTAGAAGATTTGATTGTTTTAGCTGCAAATGATGCATTAGCAAAAGTAGAAGCTGAAACAGAAGCAACAATGGGGAAATATACTAAAAATATCCCAGGCATGTAAAACAGATTGAGGAATGATTTGATCGACAACTTCAATTGAATAGTAAAATGGGATTCCAAGGTGGATCCCGTTTTTTCACTTTTTTATTTAATTATCTGCTCGTTTTTAAAGAAAGGAATGAAGTTTATTTGTATCCTGAACCGATAACAAAATTAATGGACAGCTATATGAAACTTCCTGGAATTGGTGCTAAAACAGCAGCTCGCTTAGCTTTTTTTACCATCAATATGAAAGAAGATGATGTGACAGATTTTGCTAAGGCACTAATTAGTGCTAAACGTGACTTAAATTATTGTTCTATTTGTGGACACATCACACAAGAAGATCCTTGTTCTATCTGTCAAGATAAGTCTCGTGACAGAAGTATTATTTTAGTGGTAGAAGACCCTAAAGATGTTATATCGTTAGAAAAAATGCGAGAATATCATGGTTTATACCATGTTTTACATGGTGTGCTTTCACCGATTGAAGGAACTGGACCAGAAGACATTAATATTCCAAGTCTAATCAGACGGTTACAATCTGAAGAAGTAAAAGAAGTGATTATTGCAACGAATGCAACAGCAGAAGGAGAAGCGACAGCAATGTATCTATCACGATTGATCAGACCTGCTGGAATAAAAGTAACTCGTTTGGCTCATGGTCTTTCGGTAGGTAGTGATATTGAATATGCTGATGAAATCACACTTCTTAAGGCTGTTGAAGGGCGTCGCGAAATAGAATAAAAGAAGTAAAGAAAACATGTGATGGATAAAAGGAGTATACTCGTGCTGTTTAAAAAAAAAATCAGTCTGCGCAACCAATATGACAAAGAGTTATTTGATTTGATGAAACAAACGAAACAGAATTGGGAATACGTAAAGAAAATTGAACAATCTGTATTCGAAAAAGATGGATTACTTTTTGCCCAAACTAAACTAGCTAAAATTAAATATTTTTATTTATTCAAAGAAGCACGCAAACGAGAAATAAAGGGAGATACAACGAGGATCTAACATGCTTGGTACCAGTTAATAAACTAGCAAAAACACATAAACCCACTTATTGATTTTCGGATGCTTATTTCTGAATTCAAATGAGTGGGTTTTAAATTGAATGTATAACAAATAAAGAGTCAAAAGAAGCGAGTCTTTTTTTTGATTAGTAACATAGAATAGGTTAATTTGTTTTTAAAGAAAGTCTACATAAATGGTATTAGACTGTTCCTACTATATGCAGTATAATAATAATTAAGAACTAAAAGTAAGAATTAAAGGGGTTTTGTGCATTGAAGGGAATATTTATTACAATCGAAGGCCCAGATGGTTCTGGCAAGACAAGCGTCATTCAATCTTTATTGCCTAAGTTAGAAAAAGAACTAAATCAAACAATAGTGGCTACAAGAGAGCCAGGCGGTAGTAAAATTGCCGAAAAAATTCGGGAATTAATATTAGATCCGGAACACACTGAAATGGATGTGCGCACAGAAGCCCTGCTTTATGTAGCAGCTAGAAGACAACACCTAGTTGAAAAAATTATTCCTGCTTTAAATGAAGAGAAAGTAGTCATTTGTGACCGATTTGTTGATAGTTCTTTAGCTTATCAAGGGGTTGCTAGAGGGATTGGTGTTGAACAGATTGCTGCTATCAATCAATTCGCAACAGAAGGCCTTTCGCCAGATATAACCCTTTATCTAGATGTAGAAGCACATATAGGATTAGAACGTATTAATAAAAACAAAGATAACCGTCAATTTGACCGATTAGATCAAGAAGATTTGGTGTTTCACCAAACTGTTCGCTCAGCTTATCTTGATTTAGTAAAACAAAATCCTACTCGAATGGTCTCGGTAAATGCGAACCAAGAGCTAGAGCGAGTGATATCCGATTGTTATACTATTTTATTAGAGTATTTCAGACAACTATAAAAAGTGAAAGAGGGTAACCAAAATGAAATTAATTATAGCGATCATTCAAGATAAAGACAGCAATCGTTTATCCAATGAATTTGTTGATTCTGGAATACGAGCAACAAAATCTTCTACTACTGGTGGTTTTTTAAGAGCCGGAAACACAACGTTTATTATTGGAGTTGCTGACGAGCGTGTAGAAGAAGTATTAACGATCATTCGTGAAACATGTCAATCAAGAGAGCAATTTATGACACCGCCTGTTAGTTTAGATGTTTCAATGGAAACGAATATGCCTTACCCAATAGAAGTTCAAGTAGGCGGCGCTACAGTGTTTGTAATGCCTGTTGAACGTTTCGAACAATTTTAATTACAGGTCGTGATAAAAATCGAAAACAACTTAAAAAGCATTCAACCTATTATTTATAAACAATTAGAAAAAACGATGAAAAAAAAACAATTAACGCATGCTTATCTTTTTGAAGGTGTTTCTGGAACAGGAAAAAAAGATATGGCACTCTGGGTGGCAACTTCTCTTTTTTGTTCAAATTTAGTTGAGGGTCTCCCTTGCCAAGAATGCACATCGTGTGTGCGAGTGTTAAAACAAGTTCATCCAGATGTGATTGAAATTGCTCCTGATGGCTTGTCTATCAAAGTAGAACAGGTTAGGCAATTAAAAGCAGAATTTTCAAAAAGTGGAGTAGAAGGTCAACAAAAAATATTTATCATCGAAGATGCTGAAAAATGACTGCTGGAGCAGCTAACAGCTTATTAAAGTTTTTAGAAGAACCTAACGGTAAAGCGATTGCTTTCTTATTAACAACAGCCAAACAACGACTTTTACCAACTATTTTATCTCGCTGCCAACTCATCCATTTTCGTAATTTATCTAAACAGCGATTATTAGATGAGTTAGAGAAAAAAGGGATGAGCAATAGTCAATCGACCTTACTCGTCCAGCTAACAAATAGTTTAGAAACTGCTATTTCAATGAATCAGGATGAGTGGTTCATCGAAGCTGCAAAAATAGGATTTAAATGGTTTGTTCAAATTACAAATAAAAAAGAGGGAAGTTTTATTTTTGTTCAAACGGATATAATGCCTCATTTTAAAGAAAGAGATCATTACTTACTAGCTATTGATTTGCTGTTATTGGCTTATCGTGATGTGTTGAAGACACATTATGGAGTAAACGCCATCTTAGCTTATTCACAGCATCGAGAGCATATAGGCAAGCTTGCAAAGAAACTTAGCGGAAAAGATTTGTCACAATCGATTGACATTCTTTTACAAAGTCGAAAAAAAATAGAGAGCAACGTAAATGCGCAAGGAGTCTTTGAACAACTAACCTTGTTATTAATAAAAGCTTAAAATAAAAAGTAGAAAAAGATCATAACAAAGAGTGGGTGAGATGGAATGGATAAAAAAACTTTATATGATAGCTTTACAAAGTTGGAAAAAGACACAGATGCTACTTTACATCAAATTTCTGATTTGCGAAGTGAGGTTGAAGCACTCGTAGAAGAAAATGCCACTCTACAAATTGAAAACCAGCATCTAAGAGACCGATTGAATGACCTTGAAAAGCTACAACGTTCAAGTGAAGAAATTGTGGAGCCTGAGATGAGTAAATCACGTTTAAACTTAGAAAAATTATACGAAGATGGTTTTCACGTTTGTAATGTCTTTTATGGTTCGCGTCGTATGAATGATGAACCATGTGCTTTTTGTTTAGACGTTATTTATGGTGAACGAAGATAAAAATGAGTGTAATGATTAAATTGACTAGAGATAAATAACAGATTGTTTATTTATAAAGATGGTTTCGGTCCAGTCAATCGAAATTATCTTTTTTTATTTTCAAAAATACTTTATACTAACTAAACCGTTGTTTAATCGTATACTTAAAGAATTATTTTTATTAAACAGAAATTAGAATAAGAAGAAAAGGAAGAGTGACATGAATCTAAAATCCATTATCAAATTGGCACAATTGTATTCTACAACGGCTAGTGTCTTTCCGTTTTTACTTGGTCTATTATACAGTTGGTATCATTATCAAAAATTTCAATTAGTTCCATCAATTGTTTTATTCATAGCTGTCGTTTTATTCCATGCTGCAGTTAATATAAGAGATGAATATTTGGATTATAAAGTAGCAAGTGAAAAAAACGCTCCACATGCTGAAGAAATGACCGTTGGGCAAGATAAATTAGACTTAGATTCAGTTAAAAAGGTCTATAATATAGTCGGCTTAATATCAGCATTGTTAGGTATTTATTTAGTATTTCAAACGGGAATAGCTTTATTGTATATTGGATTGGTTTGTTATTTAATAGGAGTTCTATACACTTCTGGACCCCATCCAATTTCAAGCACACCCTATGGAGAAGCTTTTTCAGGAGTGGCAATGGGATTCGCTATTTATTTTGTAGCGGTATTCGTAAATGCTTTTGGAACCATGACATTAGATGTACCAACAACAAGCAAAATTTTTCTTGCTTCAGTTCCAACTATCATGGTCGTAATTAATATTATGTTAGCGAATAATATTTGTGACTTAGAAGAAGATATCGAAGATAATCGGTTTACATTACCATACTATACTGGAAAGTCTAAAGCGTTAGTTTTGTTTAAAGCATTTTATGCAGTAGCCTACATTTCATTAATTGTGTCTGTATTTATTGGTGTTTATCCAAAAATGGTTTTATTAGCTTTATTAGCCATTCCGCTAACAAAGAAAAATACAAGTAAATTTATGGCTGTTCAAGAAAAGTCGCAAACTTTTATTTATGCGGTCCAAAATTCGGCTATTATTCCAGTCTTCATAATCATTACTTTTGTAATAGGAATTGTATTGAACTTTTAAGGAATTCGGTATCTGACAGAGTGTATCGTTAGAAATCTATTACTTTGAATGGTATATTGAAATAAGAAAGAAGTTAAATACAAGGAAGGTGGAATTCGTCATGCACCAATTAAATAAAATGACAAGTATTGAGTTACAAGAGTTTTTGACCCGCCAAAAAGATTCCACAAAGTTTATTTTCACAATGATTCATCTAGATGAATCGGAAGAGGAAATCACTCTTAAGAATGATTCTGAATCAGAAACGTTCCTTAAAGCTCACTCAGATGCAAAATTTGAATTAAAAGAAGCAAGTGAGTTAATTTAAATTTTCAAAAAAGCTATTTGTAAGAGAATTAGATAAAAGATGGCAAAAGAATTCATTCTTTTTGCCATCTTTTATTTAAGAAAGGAAGGATAATCATGATGAAAGCAGTTAGTATCGTGCATCCTGGAGACTCATCTCAATTAATCATTCAACAAAGAGAAAAGCCCGTTCCGAAGTCTAATGAACTACTGATAGAAGTTAAAGCTGCAGCATTAAACCGTACAGATCTGCTGACAAGATCTAATACTTCACTGAATGCTCCTTATCCAATATTAGGAGTTGAAGTTTCTGGAATAGTTATAGAAAATCCAGGAGTAAATAAGCGATTTAAACCTGGAACTAGAGTAGCTGGATTAGTTAATCAAGGTGGTTATGCCGAATATGCTGTTTTGCCAGCAGATCGTGCAATAGTTTTACCTGAAAATATCGATTTCGTACATGGTGCAGCAATTCCAGAGGTTTTTTTAACAGCCTATCAAACGCTCTATTGGCTAGGAAAACTAAAATCAGAAGAAACGGTTTTAATTCATGCAGGTGCTAGTGGTGTAGGAACTGCGGCTATTCAAATGGCTAAGCATATTACTGGAGCTCGAGTGATTACAACAGCTGGATCAAAAGAGAAATTAGCTGTTTGTAAAGAATTAGGAGCGAATGTAACGATTAATTATAAAGAAGAAAATTTTTCAGAAATAGTTTTAGATGATACTCATCAAGACGGAGTAGAATTAATTCTTGATTTTGTAGGATCTTCTTATTGGGAGAAAAACATGAAAGCTCTAAAGGATGACAGTCGTTGGATTTTGATTGGTACCTTAGGCGGTTCAATTGTAAAAGAATTAAATTTATTAGACTTATTAACTAAACGAGTAACGTTAAAAGGGACATTATTGACGCCTCGTAGCGATGCTTATAAAGCTAAGCTTACCCAAGAATTTGTGAAAGTTGTTATGCCTTATCTAGAATCTGGAAGCATACGACCTATTATCGATACAACATTTTCTTTAGAAGAAGTTGCAAAAGCTCATCGTTACATGGAATCGAACAAAAATATTGGTAAAATCATATTAACATTTTGATTTATACCTACTATTAAAATAAACCGACAGCTCAGCTGTTGGTTTATTTTGTGTTATAATGGATAACGATTAACATCAATAAAGGAGTGTCATGTATGGAAGAATGGATACAAGGGGACGAACGAATCGATCAGCTCATCCGTCATGAATTAAAAATTATCCAAAGCCCATCCGTTTTTTCGTTTTCTTTGGATGCTGTATTATTAGGAGACTTCGCTCAAGTACCCAAACACAATAAAGCAAAAATTGTAGACTTGTGTGCAGGAAATGGGGTTGTCGGTTTATTATTGAGTCAGAAAACCAAAAGTTCTATTATGGGTATTGAACTTCAGCCACGGTTGGCAGATATGGCAGAACGTAGTATTAAAATGAACCATTTAGAGAATCAGTTGTCAGTGGTTGAAGGAAATATAAAAGAAGCGCTAAAGATAATAAAAAAGGATTCAGTTGATATTATTACGTGCAATCCGCCTTATTTTGCTAATGAAGGTTTGAGTATTAAAAATCCTAACTCACATTTAGCTATTGCACGACATGAACTGCATATGAATTTAGATGAACTAATGGAAGTAACGAGCGGATTACTAAAGATGAACGGAAAAGCCTATTTTGTGCATCGACCTGATCGGCTACTTGAAATACTTGATGCCATGAAAAGACACAGACTAGCACCCAAAAAAATAAGATTTGTTTATCCTAAAGATAATAAAGAAGCGAATACGTTATTGATTGAAGGAATTAAAGATGGAAAAGATAATGGTTTTCGTATCCTGCCGCCTTTGATTGTATACAATCAAGACAACCAGTATTTGTTTGAAGTGAAAGAGATGTTATATGGAAAAAATAATTAGTTATTTTTATGTCTTGTATTGTAAAGACGAAAGCTTTTATGGGGGATATACAACTGATTTAGTTCGAAGAGAAAAAGAGCACAATACGGGTGAAGGAGCTAAATATACGAAGCCGTTTATGCGTCGTCCAGTCAAAATGATTTATGCAGAAGCGTTTGAAACACGCAGTAAAGCGACTAAAGCAGAATATGCTTTTAAAAAACAGTCGCGTAAAAAGAAAGAAGAATTTTTAAAAGTACAAGGAATCAGATTCCCAGTGGATTTAAGTAAACATTGTATAATAAAAAATAGTTTAATAAATGCAAAGGAGGCAGAATGAATTGAAAAGCCAAAAGAGTTTTGAAAGAGAAGATAAAGGGATACTATACCTTATTCCAACACCTATCGGAACTTTAGAAGATATGACGATTCGCGGAATTAG
>JAVWJE010000086.1:0-7709 GCA_036639135.1 Carnobacterium sp.
GTTCCTACTGCAAAGCCTGTAGTGGACTTTCACCACCAAGTTATCACCCATGCCGGGCGAACTAAAATAAGAGGTTGAGACAACTAAACTGTCTCAACCTCTTATTTATTCAACTGATTTTTAAACTTTCCTTTTCAAAAAAGAAAGCTACAGCAATAACTACACTAGCATTCTTAGGTGGTCTTTACGCTAATAATATAGCTAAGTTACGCTATTTTTATTGTAAGCCATTTTTTAAAAACGTTAAAATATCATTAACTGACTTGTTTACATCCTGAACAGGTATTCCTAAATCTGTTTCTAGCGGTGCTTCAAATTCATCTGTTTGTTTAGCAAATAAGAGCCTTTGTTGAATATTCTCTAAACTATCGCCTCTTTTTTTCATCCTTTTTTGAATTTCATCTTCAGAAATTTCCAAATAAATAATCTTTGTGTAAAAAGGATAAACTTCTTTTAAAGCAGCCGCACCATTTTTGTCTAGAACAATACTTACTACATCATGATTATCTAAGCCTTCTTCTACTGTATCAATCGTTAATCCATAAAGGTAATTATTATATAAAGTATTTTCAATAAAAGCAATATTAGACATATCAGACATTTTTCTAAAATAATAATCTTTGCCTTCTACCTCTCCTTCTCTTTTAGGTCGAGTAGTTGTCGTAACTAGTTTTGGAATACCTACTGCTTCCAACGCGTTAGCTAAAGTTGTTTTTCCACTCCCACTTACGCCTACCAATACCAAAATCACTTTATTCTGTTCAATACCCATAGCTATTCCTCCGTTTTTTAGAAAAGACACTTCGTTAGATTAATCGTTTATTTTATAGTATTATTCTTTATTTGTATTCTTGGTATAACGTAACACTAATTTTCTAGCCGCTTGAACTTCATCCATTCTTTTAACAGGAGTTGTGTGCGGAGCTTCTAAGACTATATCAGGAGTCTCTTCCACTTCTTTTGCAATCTGAATCAATGTTTTTGCAAATGCATCTAATGTTTGTTTCGTTTCTGTCTCCGTTGGTTCAATCATCATTGCTTCTTCTACAATTAGTGGGAAATAGACGGTCGGTGCATAATAACCAAAATCCAATAATCTTTTAGCTATATCCAATGTCCTTACGCCTAATTTTTTTTGTTTTAAACCAGATAAAACAAATTCATGCTTACAAAACTGAGTATGTGACACAATAAAGTAAGGAGCTAATAATTTTCTCAAGTAGTTTGCATGTAATACAGCACTCTCAGATACTTGTTTCAAACCTTCTGGCCCCATAGTTCGAATATAAGTATAGGCTCTAACATTAACGCCAAAATTACCAAAGTACCCTTTAACACGTCCTAGTGATAAGGGATAATTTGAATTCAAGATAAATTTTTCGTCTTGTTTTTCAATACGTGGAATAGGCAAATAAGGAGCCAAAAATGCTTTAACTCCAATTGGGCCTGATCCTGGACCTCCACCGCCATGAGGTGTGCTAAACGTTTTGTGTAAGTTAAGATGTACGATATCAAAACCCATCACTGCAGGTGTTGTTTTACCCATAATGGCATTCAAATTTGCACCATCGTAATACAATAAACCTCCTACCCCATGAATAATTTTTGCTATCTCTACTATATCTTTTTCAAATAAACCAAGCGTATTAGGATTCGTTAACATTAACCCAGCTACGTCCGTTCCAGCTTGTTTTTTTAACTCATCTAAATCGACTGTGCCATCAGAATTAGATGGAATCTCAATGACATCAAAACCAGCAACATAAGCACTAGAAGGATTCGTTCCATGAGCTGAATCAGGTACAAGTATTTTTGTACGTTTTTTATCGTCGTTTTGCTTATGAAAGGATTTCATTATCATTAAGCCTGCCCATTCGCCTTGTGCACCAGCAGCGGGTTGCAATGAAATAGCTCCCATACCCGTAATGACTTTTAAGTCTTCTTGCAATTCATACATCAGTTCAAGGGCACCTTGTACCGTTTGAGTCGGTTGGAAAGGATGGATGTTTGCAAAACCAGATAAGCGTGCTACGTCTTCATTTATTTTAGGGTTGTACTTCATTGTACAAGAACCTAATGGATAAAATCCATTATCTACACCAAAGTTCTTATTTGATAATGCCGTATAATGGCGCATCAACTGCGGTTCAGAAACTTCAGGCAACTTTGCAGGTGTTTTACGTATTAAATGATCAGGAAATTTCTTTGATAATTGAACTGAAGCTACATCACTCTCTGGGAGACTTGCGGCCATTCTACCTGGTCGGCTGATTTCAAAAATCAATTCATTGTAATCGGTCATTTTATCATTCCTTCCAGTGTAGCAACAAAATCATCTATCTCTTCTTTTGTCCGTTGTTCTGTTACAGCAACCAACATATGGTTTTTTAGTCCGTATTCTTTTTCTAAGTTATACCCACCGATAATCTTATGCTCTAATAGTGCTTCGTTTGTTTGCGTCACTGAAAAAGGAAGTTCAACTACAAATTCGTTAAAAAAAGGAGCTTGATTGTTAACAGAAAATCCTTTTTCTATTAAAGCATTAACCATATAATCAGCTTTTTCAATATTTAATTGAGCCATTTGACGCAAACCCTCTTTACCCAATGCAGACATGAAAACTGCTGAAGCCAACGCATTTAAAGCTTGATTGGAACTCATATTGGATGTAGCTTTTTCACGTTTAATGTGTTGCTCACGAGTTTGCAAAGTTAAAACAAAGCCTCTTTTTCCATCTTTATCAACAGACTGACCAACTATCCGGCCTGGTAATTTACGAACGTGTTTTTTATTAACTGAAAAATAACCACAATGTGGTCCACCAAATGACATAGACAATCCTAAAGGTTGAGTATCACCTACAACAATATCAGCACCTAAGTTTCCTGGAGCTTCTAATAAAGCTAGAGCTAAAGGATTCGCTACCACAATAAATAAAGCACGATTAGATTCCGCAATCGCTTTTATTTCCCTTAAATCTTCTACTGAACCAAAGAAATTTGGGTATTGGATAATTACCGCTGCGGTTTCTTGATCAATCAAAGTTTTTAATTCATTTAAATCTGTACTGTCTCCTATTAATTTAGCTTCTACTACTTGGTAGTTAAACCCCGTTGAAACAGTTTTTAGTATTTCGCGACCTTGCGGGTGTACAGCTTTTGAAACAATAACTTTATTTCGTTTTGTACTTCTAACAGCTAACGTAGCTGCTTCTCCAATTGCTGTAAAGCCATCGTAGAGTGATGAATTTGCTGCATCCATTCCTGTCAATTCACAAATCATTGTTTGAAACTCGAATATAGCTTGCAGTTCGCCTTGACTCGCTTCTGCTTGATAAGGTGTATAAGCCGTATAAAATTCAGAACGTGAAATAACATGATCTACTGTACTTGGAATATAATGATCATATGTCCCAGCACCTAAAAACAAAGCATATTCTTCACTATCTTTATTTTTATTTGCCATCTTTCGCATTTTTTTATTTAAAGCGGACTCATGTATCGCAGCTGGAAGAGCCAAATTATCTTTTAATTGAATCGTATCCGGAATATCAGTAAACAATTCAGTTATTGAAGAAACTCCTAATGTTGCTAGCATCTCCTCTCGATCTTGGGCTGTATCTGGAAGATATCTGAAATCATTTTCCATTTTATTCCTCCTCGTTATCTGCTTGGTTATCTTCTTCTAACTTCTCAACTAAATTTGTGTATTCTTCTTGTGTCAATAAATCTGCTAATTCACTTGGGTCACTTAGTTGAACTTCTGACATCCAACCTTCATTTAACGGACCTTCGTTTACTAATTCAGGAGCATCTTCTAACTCTTCATTAACTGAGACTACTTTTCCAGAAATAGGTGCAAAAATAACAGATGCTGATTTTGTTGATTCAACTGTTCCTATCTCGTCTCCTGCACTAACATGGATTGTTGTTTCAGGAAGTTCAACATAAACAACATCTCCCAATTCTTTAGCAGCATACTCTGTTATTCCTAAACGAACTTTATCGTCTCCTATCGGCATAACCCATTCATGTTCCTCTGTATAATAACGCTCCATCTCTTTTTCATTCATCTAAATCGCCCCTTTTTAGTTATTCAATACTTTTTTATTTTATCTTTCTTTTATAAAACGGTGTTTTTATTATAACAGCTTCAACGAACTTATTGCGAACTTCTATTTGGATAAAAGAGCCTATTTCGGTATTTTCTGTGTTTATTAATGCTAATCCGATACTTTTATTTAGTGTTGGTGATTTTGTCCCTGAGGTAACCACGCCAATTTCTTTCCCTAATCCATCATACACTTTACAACCAGAACGTGCGATTCCTTTACCAACTATTTCAAACCCACTAATTTTTTGTTGTATCCCTAATTCACGTTGTTCTTTTAGAATCTCTTTCCCAACAAAATCCTGTGCTTTGTTTGTCTTTACTGCAAAGTCGATATTGGCTTGAAGCGGACTAATATTTTCTGATAATTCATGACCATATAATGACAATGCGGCTTCTAATCGAAGAGTGTCTCTTGCACCTAAACCACATGGCTTTAGACCTTCTTCTTTTCCAGCTGATAGCAACAATTCCCATAACTTTTCTGTTTTATCTGAAGCAAGGTATAATTCAAAACCCGCTTCTCCTGTATAACCCGTTCTTGAAATCAAGACGTCTTCTATATCCGCTATACAACCCTGCTGGTTAAAATGAAAAGGTTTTATTTCGTTTAGATTAATTGAAGTTAATTTTTGTAAAATTTCCTCTGCACGAGGTCCCTGTAAGGCTAATAGACCTATTGATTCAGATTTATTAGTTAAAGCGACTCTACCAGTTATTTTTTCTTTCATCCAATCAAAGTCTTTTTCAGTATTGCCTGCATTTGGTGTAACTAAGTAACGATTTTCTGCTAATTTAGAAATGATAAGATCATCAACTGTTCCGCCATCTGAGTAACACATAGCATGATATTGTGATTGTCCTATGGCCATTTGTGTTACATCGTTTGTCAAAATGGAATTAAGATACGTTTCTGCATCTTCTCCTTCGACTAAAAATTCACCCATATGAGAAACATCAAATAATCCTGCTTCACTTCTGACAGCTTTATGTTCGTCAATGATGCCAGTAAATTGTACAGGCATTGCCCAACCACCAAAGTCCATCAGTTTGATTTTATTTTTTTGGTAATAATTAAAAAGAGGTGTTTTTTTTAATTTATTTGGTACGGTCATTTTTTCTTCCTCCTATTAAGTTTATTTAATTTTCGTTTAAATTAAAACAGCTTTTATTAATCTTTTAACGAACTTGTTTCACTTTCAGATGAGGAAGAAATCGATTGTTCAAGAGAAGAGGTTGGTGTTTCGTCTATTTCCGGTGTTTCTTTAGCCGTTAACAAATATACTCCATAAGCTATTACTGTTACACCGACCACACTGGATAGCACGCGGGTAGCTTTTCCTACATCTTTCATATCCATCTAATCGCTCCTTTTCCTTAGTGTACTCTTTTTCTTCGTTACTCTCATCCATTTACTTTATTTTATTAAATTGAATCTTCTATTCTGAAATTTTCGTTCTGTTTATTTTTTTAACAAACGCTTTCTTCATATCAACTTCAGATACTAATACGCCAATTAAAATCAGTGCTGCTCCTACTCCCATTTGCACCGTCACGAATTCATGGAGCAGTATGATTGAAAATAACATGCCCCATAAGGACTCCATTGAGAGAATAATAGCTGTTTCTGTATCTGCAGTGAATCTTTGAGCTGCCGTTTGCAACATAAAACCAATCATTGTACAAAAGAAGCCCAAATATGCAATCGAGAAAGTCCCTACTAAAGTAAACTCTGGTATCGGGTCACCTCTGAAAAGCATGACTATTATTCCACACAAAGCTGCCACACCCATTTGAACAATCATAATGGAAAAAATATTTTCAGTTCGTACAAAACGGCTAGTTAAAATAATTTGGAACGAAAAAAAGACTGCCCCAATCAACGTCAGAAAATCTCCGGAATTAAACCCACTAAAGCCATCTAAGGAGAGTAAACCTATTCCTATAATAGACAAAAACGCACCTAGGTAAGCTCTTAAGGCAATTTTATTTTTATAAAGAATTAATCCAATAAAAGGAACTAATACAACATTAACTGCAGTTAAAAAAGCATTTTTAGAGGGTGTTGTATAATTTAACCCTACTGTTTGAAAAAGGAAAGCTAAGTATAAAACAATCCCTAATATACTCCCTCTTATTACTGTTTTTTTTGTTATGTTTTTTATCTTATTTGAAAACAGGATTAATATTATGATAAAAGCTATTAGAAACCGTCCAGTCATCAATTGATAAGGGTTTAAAACATTTAATGCTACATCACTAACAACATAGCCTGTTCCCCATATGATTGTAACAAGTAAAAGTCCTAATCGTCCTAAATTTTGTTTCATCTTCCCACTCCTTTGCGTGAAACTCAAATCTAAGTTTAACATGGAGTTAGAGAGAAAACCTGTTATCTTTACAAATAAACAATAAATTTATTTTCTCTATAAAAATCCGCTTTTTTTTTCATATGATTATTAACCATTCCTTTTTCTTGTTATACTACTCTTAAGAACAAATTATCTTTGGAGGTGCTGTTATGTTTAATATTTTCGGAAAAATCATGCTTGTCGTTGGACTTATCCTTATTTTATTTGGTTATTTTGGTCCCGTTAAGTCAGGTGACCCCATTATTGGAGCTATTTTTATTTTAGTTGGACTTGCAATTTTGGCATTAGCTTTTGTCATTGGAAAAGACATTCGCCGTTATTAATCTTTTTATAGCGATTTATTTTATAATCGAGTAAAAGGAGCCTCACGGATCCGACTTCTCGCACCACCATACGTATCATTCGGTATATGGCGGTTCAATAATTCGAGTATTTATTTTTTGCAGATTCATAAAGCTGGGATTAGTCTTTTCATTCTCACTTTTTGAGTCTGTCTTTTGTTTTAGCAGTATGAATAATATGATTTTTGGATGCTCTCCAATATCCTTTCCGAGAAGCAACTAGTTTCAATGTATCATCTTGTTGAATACCATACCTCTTTAACAGGGTATAACGTATTTTTATTTTCTTCCATTTTTTTCAGATAAGTTGACGAAGCCTATGGTTTAAGCAAGCTTCCAAAACATTCTTCTTGTATTTTTATCAGTTGAGTGGTAAAGTGATGATAACGAAAAGGAGTGATGAACAATATGCGAAAAAATACTCTTGGCTCATTGATTTGGCTTCGAATCGCTCGGTTCACTCACCAAAGCAATTTGTTGTCAAACGAATTCTTAAAAGAATATGACTTAACGACTGCTCAATTTGATGCATTGCTTCAAATTTCAACCTATGAGCCGTTAACGCAAAGCGAACTTGCAGAAAAAGTTACAGTCACCCAAGGTGGAATCTCTCGCATGCTTGCTCGCTTAGAAAAAGATCAATTAATCGAGCGCAAACAGGAATGGAAAACAAAAACGATTTCACTAACGGATAAAGGCCGAAAAAAACTAGAAAATGCCTATGAAGCCCAACTTGAGTTCCAATCCTCTTTTTTTGAAGATTGTTTATCAAAAGAAGAACAAAAAAACTTATTTTCACTCATGTCACGCGTGCAAAAACAAAGCCAAAAAAAATATCTGGAAAAATGATATTTTTTTATCTCATCACTTGACTAGTCAAGTAATT
>JAVWJE010000087.1:0-7687 GCA_036639135.1 Carnobacterium sp.
CTTTTTTTAGTACGTCAACTACAAGCTTGGTCAAGGCAAGAATAAACATTCCTATACCTAAAACAAGTTGCAATTTTTCATACATGGACAAAAGGCTATATCCTTTCCTAGTTTTCGTACTTATTTTCATAAGCATCACCAACTTTCAGAACTCGCCACCGTCATAACTTTCCTACATAAACTATTGTATCATAGTACTAGCTTTATTTTTTTGCTGAATTCAATAAAATAACGTCTGAATTTGCACATAATTGTAACAAAGACCCATTAAACCTATACATATCTAGGCTTAATGGGTCTCTTTATTTAGTCTTTTTCAATTATTTAGTCCCCGCCATTATCAGCAACAGCCTGATTCCAAATTGGTCTGCCTTCCATTAAATCTTCCAAGCTTCCAACTTTAATTCCTTTTGAATAATACCCATCCAACAGATTCAACTTTTGGAATAAAGTTTGTTTATAGGCGATTTCAGCATTCCATTCCACTGTATCTAAAATAGACAATGCCTTATGAATTGCAGCCATACCATTTTCACCAGTGGCATTAATCAAGACTCCATGACTATTTAAAAGCAACTCATGGGGAACTTTCAATTTATTCTGCTTAATATGCTGACTCACCAACTCGGCTAACTCCTCAGAGCAATTCGGCTCAAATGGCAAGACTTCTATATACTCGACTTTTTGTGTGGCTTCAGTTAAATTCGGCATATCTAAGCCGCTAGTTGCCCAAAACATACTGTTAGGTGCATGGGCATGTAAAACAGCTTTGATTTCAGGATTGGCATCATAAACCGCTTCATGTAAATTAATTTCCCGCGTCAATTTGCCTTCGCCAGCAATGACTTTACGGGTGTGAGGTTCTACGACAAGTACTTGTGAAGGCGTAACGACTCCTAAATATGCCTCGGACATCATCGTTGGGGTCATAATAATAAACTCTTTCCCCATTTTATCTGTCACTTTAAATGAAAAATTCCCACCTGCAACATTGGTGTTTTTACGATCAAAAATCAGTTTGATAATCTTAGCCATATCTTCTCTTTCCCGCTCGAATAGGATTCTACCATCTGACATAAACAAAACATCTCCATTTCTATCTTTTTTTTGATTGAAATAGCAAGCCATTTCGTGTCGCTTCACTCGCTGCTTTTTGAACAATTTGATAGTGCTGATACTTAGCTTGACGCTTGGCATCATACTCCTTAAACAAAACAGGATTGCCATATTTATAAATATAGACTGCTAAACCAATCACAATTAAATTCAGAAAAGTATTGTGAGTCAGCAAAGCCAGAATAAACAGTCCTAGGGCTACAAATAAAAGTCCCATCCATTTCGCTTTTTCTGCATTATTCTTCATTTATTATTCCGCCTTTCTTTTAAGGAGCAACTTCTGAATAGCGTTTACTTGGTACTTCAGCTTTAGTCATATAGCGATACAGCCAAATAAACAAACCAATAAAGGCGATTCCTCCAGCAATAGCCAACCAATTTCCTTTAAAAGCTTCAGCAAATAAAATTCTGAATTCTGGTCCCTCAATCGATGACCAAGTAATTTGCTGTCCTTTTGCAAGCTCAACAGCTTTGGTTTTTTCAGCTAAACCAGTTAAAACGGGTGCCAAATAGGTAGCACTATACAAGTATAAAGGCATTGAAATAACACCCAAGGTCAGCATCCGATACAAATTTCCACCTGTTAATAATAATCCACCCACAGCAATGGAATAATTAATAATTCCAGCTAATGGCAAGACTGCATTTCCTGGTAAGATCATGGCATATCCAATAAAGACAGGAACCAAAAGAATTGCCGTCACCCAAATTTCAGAACGCCCAGCTAATATTGGCCAATCTAGTCCAATATAAACTTCACGATCTTTAAAACGCTTCTTCATCATTTCAGACATCGCATCTGCTAAAGGCGATAGCGATTGCATAAACAATTTTGAAATCATTGGGAATAACGCCATCGCAGTTGCGATTTGAATTGCTAAATTCAACGAGCCAGAAATACCGTAAGCAGCCGCCAAACCTAACAGCAAACCAATAATAAAGCCCATGACTGAATTTTCCGAAAAAATACCAATTTTCTTTTTTAACGCATTTGTATCTGCTCGTTTATTAAAGAAGGGAATTTTATCCATCACCACATTAAATGGTAGCAACAAAACAGCTGAAATATTCATTAAATGAGTAACCGTTACTAAAGGAATTCCAGTTAAATCCTGAATGTGTTTTTGAAACATATCCCCCATTTTTAACTCTAAAATAACTTGTACAATCGCTGTAATAAAACCGGCGATCAAGCTACCACTAATAAAATAAACAAGGTAGGCTGTTAGTGCCTTGCCCCATACATTCCACATATCAACATTTAAGGTCTTAGTTAATTTAAAAACCAGCATCAAAAAATTAACCCCGATTACAACTGCAAAGAAAACAAAGGCATAGGACCAGGACCAAGTAATACTAGCTGCACCTGTCCAACCTAGATCTAAAGCAGGTAGACTAATCCCAGTATTTTTAGCTAGTGCTTCGGAGGCGGGACCAACTGCTTCCGACATAAAACCAATCACCATGCTCATTCCGGTAAAGGCAATACCTAAAGTAATCGCTGACATAAAAGCTTTCTTAAAAGCCATACCCGCAATTAAACCTAACAACAAAATAATCAATGGAACGAAAATAGCGGAACCTAAATCCAAAATATAATTAATAATTGACTGAAAGATTTCCATTTTTCTCACCTTACTTTTCGTTTATTTTGTGTAGCTATTTTCCCGTTTCTTCCACGATTTCAGCATAGATAGCATCCATTCCCATGCCTGTTAAAAAAGGAATGCCTGCAAACACAGGAATATTTAGTTCTGCTGCACGATCTAATACTTCGATATCTGGCTGTGCAATATAAACATAAATACTCGCGCTTGGCAATTCATTCATAATTGACTTATAGTCCACTGCTTCAACAGGATAGTCAATTCCATCATCTTCAAACTTTGCTTTAATCTTTTCTGCGATTGTCGTACTTGTAGCAACCCCACTCCCACACGCAACAATTAACTTTTTTGCCATACTCTTTCTTCCTCCATTTCTGCTAATTTAGTTATAAATAAAGCGTACATCGCTTCGCTTTCCTCAACATTTTGTAAAGCTTCCATAAACGCTTCCTCTTGAAACAACGTAATCAACAATTGTAATAAACCAACTTGCTTGGTAGGTTCTTTGATTCCTAAAAAGAAAATATCTTTGACCAACATTTCTTGATTATCGCCCATTTGCCTAACGATTACTGGTTGTTTTAAGCGCACAATATAAATAAATGGCTTTTTAACATACTCAGTGTCTGAATGAGGCAATGCAATGTTTAGATGTTGTGTAATTAACCCCGTTGGAAAATTCCGCTCCCTTAATGTGATCCCTGTTAAATAATCTGAATAGACATAGCCTAACTCTAAAAGCCGCTCTGCAATCACTGCAAATAGCTCTTCTTCAGAATTTGCTTGCACCTGTAAATCAATTAATTCTGGTTGAAATAACTCTTTTATAGACATCCTTCTACCTCCCAAGGTGTTTAAATTTGTAAAACTCAATTGTTCAACAACTATCAAATATTGTTCAACTTTGTTCTACACACATATAATAAACGCCACCAACCATTTTGTCAACGCTTTCTTTTCTAACTATTTTTTTAGGTTTCGGTTGTATTTTTATTTAAGTCACGATATACTAGACTCGAACGAACAAAGTTGAACATTTTTATTGTGTGACTTTGGGATTATTTTGAGCTAATGATAAGAACAGCTCTTATTTTCAAATGGGAGGAAATATAATGTTAAAAGCTGAAAGAAGATCTGAAATACTGAGGTTACTTGATGAACGAAATTTTATGACCGTTTCTGATGTTGCTGATGCAATGGGTGTTTCTAGCATGACCATTCGTCGTGACGTCAATGAATTAGGTGAAGAAAATCAATTGATTCGCCTCTATGGAGGGATTCAAAAGATTGACATTAAAGAGAAAGAATTGACGACCAGTGAAAAAATTAATCTTCATAAAGACCGCAAAGAATTTATCGGGAAAGTGATGAACTCATTAATAAAAGATGGCGATGTTGTTTATGTTGGAGCTGGTACGACCATTCTATATGCTCTCCCTTTTATTACGAAGAAAGAGTTATTTGTTGTCACAAATAGCTTAATTGCCTTTAATTATTTAGTCCAAAATACGGATTATAAATTGTTATTAACAGGCGGAGATTACGCACCAGTTACAGAAGAATTTATCGGTGAGCATGCTGAGAAAGCTTTTGATACATTAAACCTTGATATTGCCTTTGCTGCAACAAATGGTATTTATAATAACAATTTGACTACTTCAAATCTATTACAAGGTAGCATTCAAAAAGCTGCTTTTGCCCATGCAAAAGTCAAAGTTGCAGTTGCTGATAGTACTAAATTTAACGTTTCGGATGTCTACACTTTGTATCATTTAAGCGATTTAGATTATGTCATTACCGACGACAAAATAGACTCAGAAACTTTTGATTATTATAGTCAATATGTACCATTATTGAATAAAAAATAACATTAAGCGGAGGTGTAATCATGATTTTAACCATTACGCTAAATCCATCAATGGATTTTATTTATACCACGAATCATTTTCAGACTGGTCATTTAAACCGATTTAAAAATCCAGCACGTGTTGTTGGTGGCAAAGGTATTAATTCTGGCCGAACTTCTGCTATTTTAGGTTCTGATGTCATTGTTACTGGAGTTTTGGCTGGAATGAATGGGGAACACATTGCCAAGTTGTTAGAGACGGAAAAATTTATCTCTACTTTTAGATTTATAGGTGGGGAAACACGGAACGCCATTACGATTATGCATGATAATAACTGTCACACCGAACTTGTCGAAGAGGGTCCACATGTATCAAAAAGTGTTGAAAAAGAAATTGTTTCTGATATCTTAGCTATCTGCCAGAAATACCCCTTGATCCAAACAATCTGCCTTTCTGGTTCGGCTAATACTGGCAATGAATCTTTTTATGCAGAGGTGATTCAGATTTTAAAAAACGAACTGCATCCAAGTGTCCGCATTTTAGCTGATATTTCGCGACACCAATTAAAAAATGTATTGTCAGCTACTGAAAAACCTTTTTTTATTAAACCCAATATTCATGAGTTCTCTGAATTGATTTCAAAAGAGGTCCATTCAAAAGCTGATGTAGTAGAAAACTTGGACTATCAGGGTTTAGCGACAATTCCTTTGTTAATGGTTTCGTGTGGTGCAGAGGGTGCAATTGTTCGTTATCAGGGTAAAATTTATGATTTGACGATTCCCCAAATTAAGTTGGTTAACCCAACTGGTTCAGGAGATGCTACTGTTGGAGGAATTGCTTATGGGCTAGACCAAAGGCTTCCGATTGAAGACACCTTGAAGTATGGGATGGCTTGTGGAATTGCCAATGCTATGGAAACAGCTGTCGGATTTGTTCAACTAGAAAATGTTGAGGCCTTACTAAAGGAAATTAAAATTAATGAAATGATTATTCCTAAATAGATGAAAAAATCAACTGCGATTGCTTTTGTAATCTTGCTGTTGATTTTTTTATGGCTTAAAAGTACTTGTACATAAAAAGAATTTTTAAAAAGTGTCACAAACTGGTCCAACCATTCGTTATATAGTGTGAGAGGAGGATTTAGATGAAAAAAAACAAGACAGACTACCAAAAAATGGAAGAACTTTACACATTTTATGAGCAAAAAGTCTATTACACTGCTTTTTCTATTTTAAATAATCGGCAACAAGCAGAAGATGCTGTGCAAGAAACGTTTATTTCCCTTTACCAAAATATTCATAGGATTTACTCTTTAGATGAAACAGAAACTAAACGTTACATTTTACGTATTGTTAAAAATAAAGCCATCGATAGCTATCGTCAGAACAAAAGACAGATACTCTCTATTGAGGATTATCAAAAAGAGCTTATTAATACATCATCAATTGAAGAACCTGAACATACAGTTCTTTCCGAGGCACAAATTGATACCTTATTAACAACTTTAACACCCTCGTATCAACAAATATTTAAGTACAAAGTCTTTTACAATTTGAATTATCAAGAAATCGCTGGATTAATGAATCTAACTGAAGCTAATGTCCGAAAACAATTTGAACGCGCCCGAAAAAGAATACTTAATCTTGTAGGAGGAAATAAAGATGACGAATTTAAAGGAATTTAAGAATCTAGCTGAAAACATCGCTTTAAATGATTTTGATACATTAGATGAAGAACATATATTTTCAGATGACTATCTTACCAAAAAACAATTGTTTATGCAGGAAATAAACAAGACCACTCAAGAAACTCATTCTATGAAAAACAAGAAACGCTTTTTAATTACAGCTGCTTGTTTATTGCTTGCCATTCCAACAACAGCTTTTGCAGCTGCGAAAATTTACGAGCTTATTGTTCAAAAACAAAATTATGAAGTTACTGTTTCTTTGAATAGTTCAGCGATTCCAAAAAAAGATACTTGGTACCAGTTAGTAATCAATGAACTTCCCTCTCAAATGGAGGTCGTAAAGAACACAAATAATATGAAATACTCAGTTAAAGGCAACCAAAAAAATGGGGGATTATCATTTAATCTTTGGAGATTAGGGGAAAATGCAGATTTTTCCACCTTGCACTCAAGTGGGTATAAAAAGCTTGAAATTAATAATAAAAAAGCGGTTATTGTGACCAAAGATAAGGGAAACGAGAAATTGGACTTTAATCGTCAAGTTTTTCTATTATTTGAAGAAGAAGGGGTTATGCTAGAAACCTATATCGGTTCAGATATTAGTGAAGCAGAAATGATGACGGTTCTTAAAGGCATATCACTTAAATCTGTCTCTAAGGATAAGGCTTCACCAATCTCAGAATATAATCATGATTTACTAGAAACAGCAGATAACTTATCCGAGTTCACCACTATTCCTTTGAAAGAAAATAGCAAACAACTCGTTAAAATTGGACAAAAAATACCTATTCAGTTAGAAAACCAGCTAGAATATACTGTTGAAAAAATTGAAATTTTTGATTCTATAAAGGGATTCAATTTGTCACAGTTTAATGAGTTTGGTCTTTCTGTACTAAACGAGCGCCAAGCAATCAATCAAGACACCTTTCTACCTTATCAACGAAACGTCTATAAGTTAGGGGATGGAAAAGAATCAATTGATACCCTAGTCGATTCTATACAAATAAATTTAAAGTTTGTCTACTTGACGACCACTATAAAAAATAAAGAAGACAATGCCACTGAAGACATTTATATGCACCCCACTTTACAAGTACTGAAATTTGAAAATGGTGGTTGGACGTATACTCAAAAAGCTGGATTTTTTGAAGAAACTGCCATGACAAAAGAAGTCGATTATTTAGAGCCACATGGTGAAGGAAAAAGCTTTTACAACATTGGTAGCATTTTACCAAATCAAACCAAGGAAGTTAAAATAGGGTTCTTTGTTGATGAAGATAAACTTGATTCCATTTTTTTAGACGCCTTTAATTATAGTGGATCATCTGGTAAATCAGAGGATTTGAATCAGGAGAATAGATGGTGGATTGATCTACGGCAAGAATAAACATTCCTAAACTAAAAAAATAAGAGGTCAACTAATCATTCAT